>NZ_JBMFWJ010000109.1:0-1521 GCF_049965395.1 Acidibrevibacterium sp. | reverse complement strand
GCCGGGTCGGCAAGAGCCGCGTCGATGTCGAGCAGCGGCGCGGCGGAGGGGGGCATCAGGTGCGTGCGGCTTCGGCAGGCAGGGCAGCGGTCAGCGGTCAGCGGTCGCGACCTTCAGGGTCTGCTCGGCATTGTCGCGGTTCTGTTTCGTCTCCGCCCCGCTCGGCGAAAGTTTATTATAGCGCACAAAATTGGCCCGCGCGTTGACCTCCGTCGCCTGCGCCGCAGCGAAGGCTGCGCGGGCCTCGGCGATCTCTTCCGGGCGCGAGCCATCGAGCAGGCGGGTCAGCGCCTTCTGCGCCGCCTCGACATCGGCGGCGTCCTTGTCGGCATTCGCCTTGAGGCGGGTGGTGTCGAGGGTTGCGAGCAACTGGCCGCGCGTGACATGATCGCCTTCCTGCACCAAAAGCCGCGCGATGCGATCGCTGTCGTTGAAGGAAAGGGAGACCTGGCGGATATCAATCGTGCCATAGACCGCGACCGCAGCGATCACCGCCGGGGGATGCGCCCTGCGCCAATAGACCGCGCCGCCGCCCGCCAACAGCACCAGCGCGAGCAGCAGGATCAGGAAACGCAGCCGCCGCCTTGGCCCACTTGTCGCCACCCCCGACGCCACCACCTCGCCGGCAGCCCGTTGCACAGCCTTCATTTCCATGACACACATTACCTTCGCGTCGCGGACCTACGCTCACCTGATCCAATCAGACCGGGGCGGCGGGGAATTAATCGATGTCAACCCCATTCGATTTCGTCGCCTCAAACCATATTATTGGTCCATTTCGTAGTCAGAAAACTCGGAGTTGCCGCGCCCCATGCTGGCCCGACTGGGTGTCATGCGGTATCAGGTGGCGCGGCCCGGTGCCGATTGATGGCGCTTGAATCTCGGAGATTACGATGAGAAGTTTTCTCGCGCGGCGTCTTGAGGTGCTGAGTGACACCATATTTGGTGTTGCGATGACGATGCCTATCTACAGCCTGCCCTTGCTCGATCGCCAGGTCGGAGAGGGCGATTGGCATGCGGCCGTCAGGATAATGTTGCGACCGATTTTTGTGTTCGGCTGCAGCTTTCTGTTTTCCGGCATTTTCTGGTTCAGCCATCACCGACGTCTTGGTCTCACCAACGCGAATACCCGCCGCTATCTTTTTGTAACTTTCTCGTTCCTTTTTCTCGTTGTCCTGCTTCCGGTGCCGACGCTTCTTTATAGCCACGATGGAACCACCCCCTGGATCGCCACGTTTTATAGCGGCTATTTCGCAATCCTCGCCGCCACCAACGAGAGTCTTTGGATTGCCACCATATCGTCAATGCCGACGAGGCCATGGCGATTGGTAATTGGCCCCGGTATCCTCGCGCTGGTCTTTATCATCGCAACGATGGTGAGTTTTATCTCTCCATTAGCTGGCGCAATGACGTGGCTTGCGGTCATCTTTGCACCACTTGCCGATGCCCGCGCGACAAAAAGTCCCCTATGAGAGGGTTACCCTGCAAGCAGGTCATTTTTGTGACCCGATCAGCGCGTCG
>NZ_JBMFWJ010000108.1:0-1521 GCF_049965395.1 Acidibrevibacterium sp. | reverse complement strand
ATAACACTGTTATTTTTCTCCTCCCTGCTCGCCTTCGTCATGCGACCCACTTCCGATAGCGGCGATGGCCGGACGCCGCGCATCTGACAGCCTCCCAGCCGGCGAATTCGCGCGGGTTTTCGGGCAAGCGGCGGCGCGAATGCGCCCAAATCTGCGGCTCTCGGAGCGGATGAGCCTTTCCCTGCCCGGCGGCCATGCCCGGGGCGCTCCCAAGGATGGCCTCCTGGCCACTTCTGCAAACGGCCGTTTTCAAAATCTTTATGGAATTGTAAATTGCCACCCAGAACGCCGGAGCAAGCCCGATCGTCATGGCAATACCATCCTCACCCCCCCTCCCCGGCCGGCTTATCGGCTATGCCCGGGTCTCCACCGATGATCAGGGTACGACCCCCCAGCGCGATGAATTGCGCGCCGCCGGCTGCCACGACATCCTCGAGGAACACGCTTCCGGCGCCGATCGCACCCGCCCGGTGCTCGCCCGTCTGCTCCGCGACATCCGGCGCGGCGAGACCCTGGTCGTCGTTCGCCTCGACCGCCTGGCGCGCTCGGTCAGCCATCTCCTCGCCGTCATCGATCAGCTCGAAGCGGCGGGAGCGCATTTTCGCAGTCTGCGCGATCCCATCGACACCACCACCCCGCAGGGCATGTTCTCGCTGCAGGTGCTCGGCGCCGTCGCCCAGCTCGAGCGCAGCCTGATCGCCGAGCGCACCAAGGCCGGGCTGCGCGCCGCCCGCGCCCGCGGCCGCATCGGCGGCAATCCGGGGCTACGCGCCCGCGACCCGGACGCCATCCGCAAGCTCCGCGCCCGCCGCGATGCCAGCCATCTCGATGCCGTTCTGGCCGAGCTCGATTCCTGGCTTCCAACCGTCCGCCGCATGCGCCCTCACCAACCATGGGGGGATGTCGTGCGGGTGCTCAACCGTGCTTCAGGCCAAAACCATCACCGCCCCTGGACCGTCGAACGGCTGCGCCGCACCGTTCGCCGTCTCGCCGCCGAGGGGATCGTTGATGACATCCTGTTGACCCGCGCCCCGCCACAGCGCGGTGATGACCGCCTCATCCGCCTGGTCGCTGGCATCAAAGCCTCGGCACCAGACGCCACCCTCCAGAACATTGCCACCCAGCTCGAAGCCATGCATGAGCGCACGCCACGCGGCGGCACAAGATGGCATCCTTCCTCGGTCCAGAACCTGCTGACCCGTGCCAAACGCTCGGGATTGCTGATGATCACACCTGCAGAGAGGCTGACGGAAACGTCCGCCTGAAGTCTAACGCAATGCCCGTCTATGGTCTTAAGCACTTATTATAATTAACAAAACACTTTATCGGCGCAGATCAAGCACACCGAGTTCCCGCCATAGCCAGCCAAAATCATAGGTGGCCATGGGATCAAACGGGTCATGCCGGCTCATCGACTGGTTTTCCAGATATTTCAGCCACTCCGCGACCTCCTGGCGGCCGCTTGGTGTCTTGGCCTTCTGGCGCGGCGTCTTGTCGCCGAGCATGCCGACCGGCTGGTCG
>NZ_JBMFWJ010000107.1:0-1572 GCF_049965395.1 Acidibrevibacterium sp. | reverse complement strand
CCGCCGGCCCCCGGGCAATTGCGGGTCGGCGCGCATAGCGATTACGGCAGCCTCACCATTCTTCGCACCGAGGACGCGCCCGGTGGATTGCAGGTCTTCAACCGCGCCGGCGACTGGGTGGAGGTGCCGATCATTCCTGGCACTTTCGTCATTAATATTGGCGAGCTCATGGCGCGCTGGACCAACGACCGCTGGATCGCGACGCTGCACCGTGTCGTCAACCCGCCACGCGCAAAGGCGCATGGCAGCGAGCGCCTGTCGATCGTATTTTTCCACAACCCCAACTACGATGCCGATATTACATGTCTGCCGAGCTGCGCCGAGCCGGATGCGCCACCTCGCTATCCGCCGACGACATCGGGCGCGCATCTTCGTAACCAGTTCACCCGTACCCAGGCCGCCTGACCATGACGCTTCGAACGCATGACCGCTACGATTATCGCGCCATCAACGATCGCCCGGATTTTTGCTGGCCGGAAGGTAAGCGGCTTGCCGTCTATGTCGCGCTCAATCTCGAGCATTTCGCGTTTGGGGAGGGCCTCGGCGCCGAGTTGATCCCCGGCGGCCCGGCGCCGGATGTCCCGAATTTCGCATGGCGCGAGTATGGCAATCGGGTCGGGGCGTGGCGCCTGCTCGATATGTTCGAGGAACTGGCGCTGCCGTCGGCGCTGTTGCTCAACAGCAGCCTTCTCGATCACTGCCCATCTCTTGCCGCGGCTTTTCTCGCCCGCGGCGATGAGATCGTCGGGCATGGCCGCACGAATTCCGAGCGCCAATCGGTGCTGTCCGAAGGCGGCGAGAGCGCGCTTATTGGGGACGCAACGGCGCGCATCGCTGCCTGGTGCGGGCAGCGCCCGCGGGGTTGGCTTGGCCCCTGGCTCGCGCAAAGCCATGTGACGCCAGACCTCCTCAAGGAGGCAGGCTATGAGTATCTTCTCGATTGGTGCCATGACGACCAGCCGGTCTGGATGCGGACCCGCTCTGGCGCTATTCTCTCGGTCCCCTACCCGCAGGAGATCAACGACATCCCGGCGATCGCCGTCCGCCGCGCCAGCGCAGCGGAATTCGCCGACATGATCATCGATCAATTCGAGGAAATGCTGGCCCAGAGCGCGGCGCAGCCGCTGGGCATGGGGATCGCGCTGCACGCCTATATCGTGGGCCAGCCATTCCGCCTCCGCCATCTTCGCCGCGCGCTCGCTCATATCGCCGCACGCCGCGACGATGTCTGGATCACGAAACCAGGCGCCATCGCCCAGCATTACGCGGCGTTGTCACCTTTTGACGCATCCGCTAAAAGTTCATAATCGGATGAAAAGCGCGGTCCTCGAAGGCGCAGAAGCACCGAGGTAAGCATCCCATCAACGCTCTGTAATTCGGGAAGAATGGCGACGCGCGCGCCCGAGTCTTGATCGTGCGCTATGCCGATGATTTCGTCACGGGCTTCGAGAGCGCGGCGGACGCGCGGCGGATGATGGCGGACCTCAAAGAGCGGCTGGCCACATTTGGCTTGACGCTCGGTGGCGTCGTGAAGTGTGTGGAAATTCTGGGTGGCGTAATCTCCGGGTGAGT
>NZ_JBMFWJ010000106.1:0-2252 GCF_049965395.1 Acidibrevibacterium sp. | reverse complement strand
ACGCGTTCATGGATGGCTACCACCGCAACGCTGCCGGCGGTCAGTTCGTGACCTATGAGCGGCTGCGCGCGATGGGAACCAACGGGTTCCAGGAACCCGCCGTGGGCTTCGAGAACGGCAAAATCAACGGCACCAAGCGGCTTTTTGCCGACGGCAAATTCAATACCGAGAATGGCAAGGCGAAGTTTGCCGCCACCCCCTGGCGCGGCTTGGCGACACCTGGGAAAGCCGAGGAAAAAGCGAAGTTTCGTTTCCTGGTCAATCAAGGGCGCGCCAATGCGGTTTGGCAGTCGGTTTATCTCGATCAGGACAATCCCTTCGTTCACGACCGGTTTCCTCTGCCCTATCTGCAAATGAACCCTGGGGATATGAAGGATCTCGGCCTCAAGGAGGGCGATCTTGCCGAGGTCTATAATGAAAATGGCAGCACGCAAGCGATGGTCTGGCCAACTGACACGGCCCGACGCGGCGAGACCTTCATGGTGTTCGGCTTCCCGAGCGGCGTCGTTAGCAACGTGGTCAGTAAGGGCGTCAATGAGCTGATCATCCCGAATTACAAGCAGACCTGGGGGGATATCCGGAAGCTCGCCGACCGTCCGCGAGCCTTGGCATCACTCTCTTTCAAAAGCCAGGACTACCTCCCACCCGCGTGACGATCTGAAGGCGCGGCCGCACGTGTTCGCCAACCCATGAGGGGAAAATGATCGATCCGTTCGGCCGTGCCATTAGTTATTTGCGTGTCTCGGTGACCGACCGCTGCGACCTTCGCTGCGTCTACTGCATGGCGGAGGATATGACATTCCTGCCGCGCGATGACGTACTATCATTGGAGGAGCTTGCGCGGCTCTGTCGCGTTTTCATCCGCCTCGGCGTGCGGAAATTGCGCTTGACCGGTGGTGAGCCATTGGTCAGGCGCAATGTCATGACGCTGGTCCGCGATCTCGGCGCCGAGATTGGCCGTGGCCTCGGTGAACTGACGCTCACCACCAACGGCAGTCAGCTCTCGCGGTTTGCCGACGCCTTGCGGGAGGCTGGCGTGCGACGCATCAATGTTAGCCTGGATACGCTATCGGCCGGGCGATTCGCCGCAATCACGCGCTGGGGAAAGATCGAGAAGACCCTCGCTGGCATCTTCGCCGCGAAAGCCGCCGGGCTCATGGTAAAAATCAACACTGTCGCGCTGAAAGGCGTGAACGAAGACGAATTCGATGATTTGATTGCGTGGTGCGGGCATCACGGGTTTGACCTTTGTCTCATCGAGACGATGCCGATGGGCGAGATCGGCGCCGACCGTTGCGATCAGTATCTCCCGCTCTCCTTGGTGCGGAGCCGTCTCGCCCGGCGCTGGACGTTGGATGAGAGCGACCATCGCACCGGCGGCCCGGCGCGCTATGTAAGCGTGCGCGAGACTGGCCGAAAGCTCGGCTTTATTACACCTATGACGCATAATTTTTGCGAGAGCTGCAACCGCGTGCGCCTCACCTGCACCGGGACGCTTTATATGTGCCTGGGGCAGGAGGATTCGGCCGATCTTCGCCGTGTTTTGCGCGCGGGGGCGACGGATCAGGAAGTGATGGTTGCCGTTCGCAGCGCAATCGCGCACAAACCGCGCGGGCATGATTTTGTCATCGACCGGCAGCGTCGGGCGCCCGCCGTGGCACGCCATATGAGCCTTACCGGCGGGTAGTGCTCGCTTTCTTGTCTGCCCTTTGACCGCCTCCTTCCCAGAACTCCGGAGGGACAACCATGGATATGAATGGACGTAGTGAACGCCGGTTTGCCGTCAAAATAACGCATCAGGAGAAATATCAATTTTTGTCGGAAGCGAGCGAGGCCGAAGAAAAGCATGGCGCGCCCTATCTTTCCGACGAGCCAAAACCAGTGGGCGACAATGCGGGACCATCGACCCCCGCGTTATTGGCCTCCGCTATCGGGCATTGTCTTTCGGCGTCTTTGCTGGAATGTTTGAAGCATGCCCACGTTGATGTTCTCTCGTGTTGTGCGGATGCGGTGGCTGTGGTTCGACCAAACGCCGAGGGAAAGCCGCGCATCGACCATGTCGAGGTGACGATTCGCCCGCGCGTGAAAGGACCAAGCAATCGGCTGACGCGATGCGAGGATCTGTATAAAAATTCATGCACAGTGACATCCTCGGTCGAGAGGGGCATCGCGGTTGCGGTAAAAATCGACTGGGATGTGGTGGATCACACGTAACCACGTCGTTCGGCCTTGAGGTTTTTCGAGCGATCTAC
>NZ_JBMFWJ010000105.1:0-2363 GCF_049965395.1 Acidibrevibacterium sp. | reverse complement strand
CGAGACCCTTGCCGGGCCGCTCGATCTCATCGACGAGCGAGCCGAGGTTCGGAAATTCCTCGTGCCGGTCCGCGTTCGGCGCCGGCGCCTGATCGGGAGTGCCTTGGGCAAACCGCCGCAGCGCCGCGATCCCGACCAGATTCTCGGCGCGGAGCGGAAATGTCTGGCGAGGGAGTCGTGCAACCTCGGCATCCATGGCAACGAGCGCGGCGCGATCTCTCTGCGCCAAGGCTGCGGCGAGCGGGTCGCCGGTTGCCTCGTCTGGCATCAGCCCGTTGATGGCAAGCTGTTGGTTGCGAATTCCGATTGCGGCCAGCTCCCGCGACGTCCGGGCCGCTTCGGCCAGCGCCGAGGGGCGCGGCCGCGCGACAAGGACGAGCCGCGTGGATTGGTGATCGGACAGCCGCTCGACAGCGGCCGCATAGCGCGCGCGCTGTTTTTCGAGGCCCGCGAGCGGACCAAGGCAGGACGCGTCGCCCTTGCCGGACTCGAGAAAACCCGACCAGGCGCCAGGCAATTTCAGAAGGCGGATGGTGTGGCCGGTGGGCGCGGTGTCGAAAATGACGTGATCATAACGACCGATCAGATCACCATCGGTCAGGAGGGCGGTGAACTCATCGAAAGCGGCGATTTCAGTGGTGCAGGCGCCGGAGAGCTGCTCCTCGATGCCTTTGAGCGCCTTTTCCGGCAGGATGCCGCGCATCGGACCGACAATGTGTTCGCGATATGCCGCCGCGGCTTCCTCCGGATTGATCTCGATGGCGTCGAGTCCGGTGACACTGGGGATCGGCGTGATGCGGTTGCCGATCTCCGCCTCGAACACTTGGCCGACATTGGAGGCGGGGTCGGTGCTGACCAGGAGGACCTTTTTGCCTTGGTCGGCGAGGCTCAGCGCTGTGGTGCAAGCGAGCGAGGTTTTGCCGACGCCTCCCTTGCCCGTAAAGAACACGAATTTCGGCAGATTGGGAAACATCGGCGCCTCCTTGTTGCGTCGTGACAGTCAGCAGCAGCCGGTGGTGGGACGCGCCGCGGCAGCCCCGCCACAACAGCCGGATTGCGCCGGCACACCGAGCAACCGGTCTTTCGTCGCCATCACGGTTTTGGTCGCCGCGGCGCGCACCTCGGCGCCGATCTCGGCGGCGCGGCGCATCTGCTCCGCGCTCAGCCCGAGATGTTTCGCGGCATTATGATGGAACGTGAGACAGGGTTCGCAGCCAGCCGCAACCGCCGCGCCAATGCCAATCAGCGCGCGCACGGCTTCACTGGCAAGATAGTCCGCCGCGTCGTTCGACGTGACGACGCCGGCAAGTTTGGCGAGTTCTGCGCGCGCGGGATACTGACCGCGGGCAACGATACGGCCATTCATGACAAGGGCAGGCAGATCATCACCGCCGGTCTCGTCGAGTAACGCCTTGACAGCCGGTTCAGCGACAAATCGCGCCGGCTCCTGGGCAAGGTTGACGCGCTGGACCATAACCCCTTGGGTCTTGAGCCATTCGAGGTCGGCGGCGAAGCGCGCGAGGTTCGGGTCGGGCTCGGGGCCGCAAACGCCGGTCGAGCAGCACATTGGCGGGTCGTAGACGGTGACGGCAGTCATGTGGAATCTCCTGTTTGATCGGGGGAGTTCGTCGGCGTGCAGCCCGATGGTGGGCAGCAGATCGAGCCGCTGAGTTGGCCATCGCTGTCTTTTTGGAACACGGCGTCCAAAAGCGCCGCCAAGGGCCGCAGGCTGTCAGGGTTGAGCGAGTAGCAGACGCGCGGGCGTTCGATTTCGCCGATGATGATGCCCGCTGCTCTCAGGATGCGCAGATGCTCGGAGACCGTCGATTGCGCTAACCCCACCTCGTCTACGACGTCGCAACCGATGCAGGACTGCTTCTCGAGAAGCAGGCGAACGATATGGATGCGGGCAGGATGGCCCAGCGCTTTCGCGATGGCCGCGATATCTTCGCCGGTGGTTGGGCGGTCTCGTGGCGGCGCTTGGCGGGAGCGGAGTGCGGCGGACATGTGAACCTTTCATCGTTATTCGACGATAAACGATACTTAGGACGGTCACAAACCAGATGCAATCCCCCTGCACGCATGCCGTGCCGCGCGCGCCTCGCTTAGCCTCCGGCGCGCTTTCAGCCGGGTTGATGAGTGTTTGCGTTTGCCCCCTTCTTTTCCGCTGCTGCCGCCGCCGCGTTCTCGATCGCAGCGCACACATGCGCAAGCGCCACCCGGGTCGCGGCCACGATGGCCGCGGTATCGGGGTTTGCGGGTTTGCTCTCGGCGGCGAAACTTTCTTGCAGCAACACGCGATCCCGCGGTGCCGCCGGCGCGAGGAGAAGCCCCGCGATGGCAACGCGCACCATGCCGCGCCG
>NZ_JBMFWJ010000104.1:0-2389 GCF_049965395.1 Acidibrevibacterium sp. | reverse complement strand
CTAGTTTCGCCCTCCCATGCTGACCGATCTGCCCAATCTCCTGACGCTGTCGCGGATCGCCGCGATCCCGCTCTTGGTCGTGCTGCTCGCGTTGCGGCTGCCATGGGCCGATCTCGCCGCGACGATCGTCTTCGCCGCCGCCGCCATCACCGATTATTTCGATGGCTGGCTCGCACGCCACTGGCGGCAAATGTCGGATTTCGGGCGCATGCTCGACCCGATCGCCGACAAGCTCCTGGTCGGCGCGGCGCTGATGATGCTGGTCGGCACCAACCGCCTCAGCCGTTTCGGCCTCTATCCGGCGATCGTCATTATGCTGCGCGAGATTTTGGTGAGCGGGCTGCGCGAATATCTCGCGGAGACCCATGTCGGCCTGCCGGTGACGCGGCTTGCCAAGTGGAAAACCGGCCTGCAGCTCGCCGCCCTCGGGGCGCTGATCGCCGGCAACGATAGCGCGCGGCTGCTCGGCTTTGGGTTCGTGCCGGTCGCGGTGATCGGCGAGACGCTGCTCTGGCTCGCCGCGGTGCTGACGCTGTTCACCGGCTGGGATTATCTCACCGCCGGCCTCCGCCACGCCGCCGGGCCCGAGACGCCGGCCCCGGGCGGCGAGCGGCGATGAAGACGCTCGGCCTCGCCGGCTGGTCGGGGAGCGGCAAGACGACGCTGCTGGTCGCGCTATTGCCGCTGTTTCGCGCCCAGGGCCTCACCGTCTCGACGATCAAGCACGCGCATCACGGCTTTGACCTCGACCGCCCGGGCAAAGACAGTTTCCGCCATCGCGCCGCCGGCGCCCATGAGGTGCTGGTGGCGAGTGCGGCGCGCTGGGCGCTGTTGCACGAGAATGCCGGCGAGGAGATGGATTTTGCCGCCCTGCTCGCCCGCCTCTCGCCGGTCGATCTGGTGCTGGTCGAGGGGTTCAAACGCACCCCCTATCCGAAAATCGAGGTTTTCCGCCCCGCCCTCGGCAAGCCGCCGCTCTGGCCGGAGGTGCCCGAGATCATCGCGGTGGCTTGCGATGCCGCCTTGCCCGGCTGTGACCGGCCGGTCTTGCCGCTCAACGCGCCTTCGGTGATCGCGGGCTGGGTTGCGCGCCATCTCCCGCTGGCCACGCCTGCGCAATCTGCTTGAGAAGCGGGCGCGGGCGGGCCACATTGCGTCTTCACACGTCATCACATCCACGAGAACCGCCGCATGCCCTGTTTTCCGCTCCCCTCCCTCTCGCGCTCGCGCGGCTGGTTGCTCGGCCTTGCGCTGCTTTTGCCCGGCTGCTCCGGGTTTGGCACCTTCCTCGGCGACACCTATGGCTTTCACGGCGATGAACATCTGCCGATCGGGGATGCGGAGAATGTCCGCCGGGTTGAGGGGCAGCCGGCGACGGAAGCGCCGCTGACCACCGAGCCCGGCAATGTCTGGCCGGGCCCGGTCCCGACCGAGCCGACGCTCTCTGATCTCGAACGCGCCCAGGATCAGGAAATCAAGCAATATCGCCCGAGCACGCCGCCGCCGAGCACCACGGCGCCCCGCACATCACCGCCGGCGCCGATCAGCGGCGGCAACACCTCTGAAACCGGCGGCAATATCGTGATCCCGAATGGCGATGGCACCAGCACGGTGATCATGCCGGATGGCAGTGTCCGCACCATCCCCACCCCGAAATGAACGGAGGGCGCGCATGAGCGGGTTTCGGCTGCATCTGCTCTATTTCGCCTGGCTGCGCGAGCGCATCGGGCGCGGCGAGGAGGAGATCGAGGTGCCGGGCGAGGTGCGCACCCTCGGCGCGCTCAGCGCCTGGCTCGCCGCCCGCGGCCCGGGTTACGCGAGCGCCTTTGCCGCCGGCAAATCGGTTCGCGCCGCCGTCAACCAGCGTTTCGCCGGCCCCGAGACGGCGCTGGCGCCGGGCGACGAAGTGGCCTTCTTTCCGCCGGTAACCGGGGGCTGAATGCTCACCACCCGCGTCCAGGAGGGGCCGTTCGATATCGGCGCCGAGTTCGCCGCCCTCACCGCCGGGCGCAGCGATATCGGCGGGATCGGCTGTTTCGTCGGCACGGTGCGCGGCGATGTCGGCGGCCGGGCGCTCGCGGCGATGACGCTGGAGCATTACCCGGCGATGACCGAACGCGCGCTCGCCGCCATCGCCGCCGAGGCCGAGGCGCGCTGGGCGCTGCTCGGCGGCACCCTCATCCATCGCGTCGGGCGGCTTGCGCCCGGGGCGCCGATCGTCCTGGTTCTCGCCGCCGCTCGCCACCGCGACGCCGCCTTGGCCGCGACCGGCTTTCTGATCGACTGGCTGAAGACCCGGGCGCCGTTTTGGAAAAAAGAATCGTTTGCCGATGGCAGCGAAGCCTGGGTCGAGGCCCGCGCCGAAGACGAAGCCGCCGCCGAACGCTGG
>NZ_JBMFWJ010000103.1:0-2397 GCF_049965395.1 Acidibrevibacterium sp. | reverse complement strand
TGCGAGGCCAATTCGACCGGCCAAGAGAATTTTTGACGCAACCCTCAGACGCGCTGGCGCAAGCGACGAGCCTCGCGCCATGGCGGGTGACGCCGGATGGGTGCTGCGCTAATGAGCGGAGCGATGTGCAAATCTCTGTCATGGCGGGACGAGTCCTGGCGGCGAGCCCCTGCCCCATTTCCCTCGGTCAAAGGGAAGACGGTGTAATGCTGCCGATTGAACGATCGCCAACTGGGCTCCGTGCCATGGTCGCGGCCTGGCGTGCCGATGGCGCGCGGGTGGCGCTGGTGCCGACCATGGGGGCGCTACATGACGGCCATGTGGCGTTGATCCGCGCCGCGCGGGGCGAGGCCGAACGGGTCGTGGTCTCGATTTTTGTCAACCCGCGGCAATTTGGCCCGAATGAGGATTTCGACCGCTACCCGCGGGACGAGGCGGCCGATGTCACTGCCGCCGCCCGAGCTGGCGCGGATCTGGTTTATGCGCCAACCATCAGCGCCATGTACCCATCCGGCTATGCCACCACGGTCAGCGTCGCCGGGCTGAGCGAGGGGTTGTGCGGCGCCCAGCGGCCTGGGCATTTCGACGGCATGGCGACGGTGGTGACCAAGCTTTTGCTGCAAGCCGGGGCCGATAGCGCCTGGTTCGGCGAGAAGGATTATCAGCAATGGCTGGTGGTGCGTCGCCTGGTCGCCGATCTCGACATCCCGGTGCGGCTTCGCGCGGTGCCGACGGTGCGCGAGGCGGACGGGCTTGCGCTCTCATCACGCAACCGCTTCCTCTCCCCCGGCGAACGCGCCATCGCGCCGCGTCTTGCCGCAGTGTTACGTGAGATCGCGGCGCGGGCGACCGCGACCCCTGACGCCATCGCGCCACTCCTGGCGGAAGGGCACGCGGCCCTCACCGCGGCCGGGTTCAGCGTCGACTATCTGGAAATCTGTGACGCCGAGACCCTCGCGCCCTGCACGACGTGCCATGCCCCGGCGCGGGTGCTCGCCGCGGTGCGGCTGGGCGCTGTCCGGCTGATCGATAACTGGCCAATCCCCGGCGCCGCGCAGCGCGCCTAACCCGCGCAAGGCGTAGCCCGCCGGCGCGCGCGACGCTTCTCTCCTTGGGCGAGCCATCATCCGTGCTCAGCCGAGGAACTGGATCAAGGCGAAGCTGATCGCAACGATAAGTGCGAGCGAGACCGTGACAGCGCTTGCCACAGGCAAACCGGCGCGGGCGACCTGGCGCAGATCGGTGCCGAGGCCGAGTGCGGCCATCGCGATCACGGTCAGCCAATTCGCCGCCATCGCCATGGGCGAAAGCAGAGAGTGCGGGACATCATCGAAGGAGCGGAGAGCGGCAAGGCCCAGAAAGCCGACGATAAACCATGGCACCAGATGATGAAACCGCAGCCGGTACGCCAACGGATCACCTGCCGCCGCTCCCTGTCCCAGATCCTCGCCATTGTCTTGCAACCGGTGCGCGATCAATGACAGGACCAACAGCACCGGTCCGAGCATGAGCACGCGCACGAGCTTGACCAGCGTGCCGATATGGACGGCGATCGTGCCCGCGGGAACGGTCGCGGCGAGCACTTGCGGCACGGCATAGACGGTCAGACCGGCCAGCACACCATATTGCGAGCCGCTGAGATGGAGAAGCGGTATCAATCCGGGCAAACCAAGGACGGTAGCGACGCCGAGCACCGCGGTGAAGGCGATGGCGGTCGCGACATCCTCGGCTTTGGCGCCAATCGCCGGCGCGACGGCCGCGATGGCCGAGTTGCCGCAAATCGCGTTGCCGCAGGCAACGAGCAGCGCCATTCGCGGCCGCAGCCCAAGCAGGCGCCCGATGCCATAGCTCATGGCGATGGCAACACCGACCACGCCGACGATCCCGGCCAGTAACCCGGGGCCGACGGCCGCGAGCGCCTGCGCGCTGAGGCTGGCCCCGAGCAATAGAATGGCAAGCTCGAGCAGAATTTTGGCGCTGAAGCGAATGCCGCCGATCCAGATGGTGCTCGGCGTCCAGAGCGAGCGGAGGATGGTGCCGACGATGATCGCCAAGACCAGGGGCTCGAGCCAAGCGCGCCCCAAAAGCCGTGCTTCGAGGCTGGCGAGCCCTGTCGCCACGAGGCTGACGGCAAGACAGAACATCGTGCCGGGGAGGAGATGCCCGCGGCGCCAGGCGTTATGCATCGGGAATCATTCGATCATCGGCGATCTCGCGCGTCATCGTTTGCGCGCGAAACGCTGGGCGCCCCAGAATGCCATAGGATGTGGTCATGGCTGGAATTCCTTTCATCCGTTCGCGACAGGGCCTGCGAGGCGCTTTCTGCCGCCACGGCGAGGAATTTGTGCCCAGGCGTTCGATATTAAAAACAGATTGTTTATGTTAATATAATCATAT
>NZ_JBMFWJ010000102.1:0-2650 GCF_049965395.1 Acidibrevibacterium sp. | reverse complement strand
ACGTTCACGGATTCGAGCGCCATGTTAAACAGCCAGCCCGCCGAATTGACCGAGACCTGGAGCCAGGCTTCGACGGCCGTCGAGCCGAGCGTCGGCGGTACGTTCAATTCCAATCCCAATCTCGCAGTGCCAGAGCCACGGTCGATCGGGATATTGGCGCTTGCGCTCGCCGCTCTGGGGTTTGTTCGCAGGCATACCCGTGCCGGTAGCAACTCGCCCGCTTGACGATCACTGCCGGCAAGAGCAGCTCCACCGCGGTGGCGGCGTCGCCGCGGTGGATGGCCGATCGTCGTGCCGTCGTGCGTGCGTCCGCGTTGACGGAACGCGATCAGCGACCGCGCGCGGTTAACGCGCGCCGATCCCGAACAACACCACTCGCACCGTGCGCAACAGGATCCGAAAATCCAACCCGCGGCTGCGATGGCGGAGATAATAGAGGTCATAAGTCAGCTTGTGACGCGCGTCTTCAACCGAGGCGCCGTAGGGATAATTGACCTGCGCCCAGCCGGTGATCCCCGGTGGGATTTCGTGCCGGCTCTGATAGTCCGGAACGACCTGGGCGAGCTGGTCGACGAAATGCGGCCGCTCGGGCCGTGGCCCGATCAGGCTCATGTCGCCGCGCAGGACATTGAGGAGCTGTGGCAATTCGTCAATGCGCGTCAGGCGCAAAAACCTGCCCACCCGCGTCACCCGCGGGTCGCCGACGCTGGCCCAGCGCGGGCCGTCGCGCTCGGCATCGACCCGCATACTGCGGAATTTGAGCAGGGTGAAAGTTTTGCCATGCCGCCCGACCCGGCTCTGACGATAGAAAACCGGGCCCGGCGAATCGAGTTTGATCAGCCCCGCCGCGACCACCGTGACCGGCAGCGTCAACACCAGCAATGCACTGCCGGCGATGAGATCGCGTCCCCGCCGCTCAGCGGCGCTCCAGCGTCCGGCGGTGATCACCCAAAGCCTGCTCCGCCTCACGACCGCCATCGCATTCTTCCCCTCTGTCCGGCCCACGTGATGGAAACGGCTGCGATCCCGCCTATCCCATCGCGGCAAGGCTCAGGGATTGAAACGAAGGGGTCGAGATCGACCACCATCCTTGCAACCCTAGGCGCGCGGCGCGTGAAGGCCAGACTCGGAGAGTACCCAAACCCGCTAAGGCGGTGTTTTGCAGCCGCCTTTTTGGTTGACATCGCGCGGCGCCGGGCCAACGCTCGCCAGTATGACCGAAGGCGATGGACAAGGCTGTCTGCCCCTGCCACTTCGCGCCCGGTTGGAAAGTAACGCCCATGCGCCATGCAAGATCGCCAGACGCCGGTGCCACGCGCGCGCAACCTGCGGCGCGTTCGCGGGCGGCGATGCGCGTCGAGAAAGATCGGGACGATTTCCCGGTGGTGGCGATCGGCGCCTCGGCGGGCGGGCTCGAGGCCTGTCGGCGGCTTTTGCATGCCTTGCCGGCCGACACCGGCATGGCGTTCATCCTGGTCCAGCATCTCGATCCCAACCATGGGAGCATGTTGGTCGATCTGCTTTCCAGCGCCACCACCATGGCCGTCGTGCAGGCGAGCGAGGGCATGCCGATCGTGCCCGATCATCTCTACGTCATTCCGCCCGGGCGCTATCTTTCGGTCGCCGCCGGCGGGCTCCATGTCTCGCAACCGGAAGCACGCCACGGCGCCCGTCTGCCGTTCGATCATCTCCTCACCACGCTTGCGCTCGTTTATGGTCAGCGCGGGATTTGCGTGATCCTCTCGGGCACCGGGTCCGATGGCTGTCTCGGCCTCAAGGCGGTGAAGCAGCATGGCGGCATGGTTCTCGCCCAGGATCCCACCGAGGCGAGCTATGACGGGATGCCGCGGAGCGCGATCGCGACCGGTCTCGTCGATCGCGTGCTGGCGGTGGCGGAAATCCCGTCGGCGCTCAGCCCCCAGCGGGCGGCGCCGACCTCCGCCCCCGAGGCGCCGCCGCCGCCCGCGCTGGCGCCCGATCACCTGGCGCGCGTGATCACGTTCCTGCGCGGCCAGACCGAGCACGATTTCACCCATTACAAGCCCGGAACCCTGCAACGCCGTATTGAGCGGCGCATGGCGATGGCCGCGCTCGCCGCCGATGACGTCGAAGGCTATCTCGAAATCCTCCGCACCGACCAGCGCGAGCGCGATCTTCTGATCAAGGATCTGCTCATCAACGTCACCAGTTTTTTTCGTGATCCGCGGGTGTTCGACGTGCTGGCCGGCCAGGTCATCCCCAGCCTGATCCACGGCCGCGGGTCTGACCAGCCGATCCGTCTCTGGGTTGCCGGCTGCAGCACCGGCGAAGAAACCTACTCCCTGGTGATGCTGTTTCGCGAAGCGATCACCGCCGCCAAACTCAATATCAGGCTGCAGGTTTTCGCCTCCGACGTCGATCCCGAGGCCGTCGCTGCGGCGCGCGAGGGGCTCTACCCGGAGGCGATCGCCAAGGGCGTCTCGCCGGCGCGGCTGTCGCGCTTTTTCGTGCGCGAGGAACAGGGCTATCGCGTTTCGCCGGAACTGCGCGCGGTGGTGGTGTTCACCATCCAAGACGTGCTGGCCGATCCGCCCTTCTCCCGGCTCGACATGATATCGTGCCGCAACCTGCTGATCTATCTGATGCCCGACGCCCAGACGAAAGTGCTCTC
>NZ_JBMFWJ010000101.1:0-2815 GCF_049965395.1 Acidibrevibacterium sp. | reverse complement strand
CCTGGACCTGGTCGCTCACCAGCGGGCCGACCGAGACCACGCCGCTGGTTCATGATGGCGTCCTCTATGTCTGGAACTACGGCGACAAGGTGCAGGCGCTCAATGCCGCGACCGGCGATCTGCTCTGGGAATATCGCCGCGATCTTCCCGATACGCTCGTCGAGGCCCGCGGCAACGATCTCACCAAGCGCAACATGGCGCTCTATGAGGACCAAATCATCATCGCGACCTCGGATGTCCATCTCGTCGCTCTCGATGCCCGCACCGGCAAGGTGATCTGGGATCACGCGGTCGCCGATTGGCGGCAAGGCTGGCGCTATACCAGCGGCCCGATGGTTGCGAACGGCGTCGTGCTGCAGGGCATGACCGGCTGCGGCAACGGCGAGCCCGGCGGCTGTTTCATCACCGGGCACGACGCGAAGACCGGCGCCGAAAAATGGCGGGTCTGGTCGGTCGCTCATCCCGGCGATCCGAACAGCGAGAGCTGGAATGGGGTGCCGCTCGAACGCCGCTATGGCCTCTCGGTCTGGGCCGCCGCCTCCTTCGATCCGGATCGCGGCCTCGCTTATTTCGGCATCGCCGAACCCTACCCTTGGATTGCCGAGATGCGCGGAACGCTGCCCGCGAAATCCGCGCCCGGCGTCACCAACACCGCGCTCTATTCTGACTCGACGCTCGCGATCGACGTCGCCACCGGCAAGATCAAATGGTATTATCAGCATCTTCCCAACGACACCTGGGACATGGATGACGCCTTCGAGCAGATCCTCGTCGATCTCCCGATCGATGGCGTGATGCGCAACATGGTCGTCACCACCGGCAAGCTCGGCATGATCGAGGCAGTCGATCGCGGCTCGGGGAGCTGGCTCTGGGCCAAGGAGACGGTGCCGCAAAACATCGTCGACGCGATCGACCCCAAGACCGGCGCCAAAACCATCAACGCCGCCTCGATCCCGCATATCGGTCAGACGACGATGAACTGCCCCTCCGATCCCGGCGCCCGCGGCTGGCCGGCGACGGCCTACGACCCCGAGCGCAAGACGCTCTTTCTGCCGCTCAATGAATTCTGCGCCTATACCACGCCGCTGCCGCTCAAGCCCGGCGAGACCTATCAGGGCGGCGGCGGGCGGGCGACGTTTGCGCGCAACCTGGTCCCCGGGAGCGACGGCAATATCGGCCGGATCGATGCGGTGAAGCTCACCGATCAGGCGACCAGCTGGTCATTCCGCTTCCCCGCCCCGGCCACCAGCGCGGTTTTGCCGACGGCGGGCGGCGTCGTCTTCGCCGGCGCCTGGGATCGCGTCTTCCGCGCCCTCGACAGCGCTAGCGGCAAGGTGTTGTGGCAGATCCGCACCAATAACGCCGTCAACAGCTTCCCGATCAGCTACGCCGTCAATGGCCGGCAATATGTCGCGATCGCGGTCGGCAACGGCTCCGGCCAGGGGCAAGAGCTATCGACGCTGGTGCCAAACATCGCGCTTCCAGACGAAGGCGCGGTGCTCTGGGTTTTCGCCTTGCCGGAGACGCGCTGACCGGGTCGGGCGGTCAGGGCTCGGCGGTTTGCGGGGCGAGGGTGCGGGCGCGCGGCAGATCCAGAGTCACGCGGGTGCCGATCTCGGGCTTCGATTCGATGGCGAGGCGGCCGCCATGGGCCTCGATCAGGCTGCGCGCCAGGGTCAGACCGAGACCGAGGCCGCGGCTGTCGGCGATGCGGCGTGGCGGCTCGGCAAGCCCCGCCGGTTCGGCATGCACCAACCCCGCCCCTTCGTCGGTGATGATCAGCGCGAGCCCGCCAGGGTGCGCCTCGGCGCTGATTTCGATCCAGTCGCCATGGCCAGAGCTGCGCGCGGCGTGGCTCAGGGTGCGGAGCAGCACCTGACGGAAGGCCCGCCGGTCGGCGCGCAGGGTGATCTCCGCCAATTCCGGCGCGATTCGCCATTTCCGCCGGCTCGGCCCGAGGGTCGCAACCACGGTCGCCACCGTTTCTTCGATCAGCGGGCCGAGCGCCAGCGCCTCGTCATGAAGAACGGGTTGCTGGCGCGCCGGGTGGAGATGCTCGTCGAGATCGTCGGCGAGGCTGAGCAGCGTTCGGCTCAGCGTCTCGATCGCCGCCGGGGCCGCGTGCCGCGCCGCCGGGTCGGACTGGTCCGCCGCCAGCACCTGCGCCTGGCCATGAAGGCGCAGCGTGGTCTGGCGCAGCT
This sequence comes from Acidibrevibacterium sp., assembly GCF_049965395.1. Taxonomy (NCBI): domain Bacteria; kingdom Pseudomonadati; phylum Pseudomonadota; class Alphaproteobacteria; order Acetobacterales; family Acetobacteraceae; genus Acidibrevibacterium; species Acidibrevibacterium sp. The sequence goes on along the minus strand of NZ_JBMFWJ010000101.1, from coordinate 614 downwards.
CATGCACGGAAAGGGCAACCAACCGGGTCAGCGCCGCGCACCGTGCTTCGGCCTGATCGGCCGCTTGCCGCGCCAGCCAACGCGCCTGGCGCGCACGCTGCAGCGGGCGCAGTAGCGCCACCCCAGCCGCCACACCGCCGATCAGGAAAGAGGCCAATGAAAAAACCAGAATAGTCTCGCTCATGACACGAGACTAACTCCGCAAAAGCAAAAGCCTGGTTAACGTCGTTCAGCGGCCTCGCGAACCGTTTTTTCGCGAAGCGGATCTCTCAGGCGGCGGCTTGCGCGCGGCGGGCCTGGGCGCGAAGCAGGCGGCGCTTCAAAACCTGCGCTTCCGCCGGCAGTTTGCGCGCCGGCGTTGCGATCAGGAAGGCATCGATGCCGCCATTATGCTCGATGGTGCGAAGTGCGCGCGTCGTCACGCGGAGCGTCACCTCGACGCCAAGCACATCCGAGAGCAGGGAGGTTTCCTGAAGATTGGGCAGGAACCGGCGGCGGGTCTTGTTGTTGGCGTGGCTGACGTTATTGCCGGTCAGCACGCTTTTCCCGGTAATCTGGCAGCGGCGGGACATCGCGAAATCCATTTCCTGAAGCCGATGGACGCAAAAACGAAA
>NZ_JBMFWJ010000100.1:0-2827 GCF_049965395.1 Acidibrevibacterium sp. | reverse complement strand
AATTACCGCGCTAGATCAGCGGGTTGTGGTTTTCGACGGAGGAAGTTCAGCTTAGGCGGCATATCTGGTTACCCAGTGATCGGAATGAGAGTCATCAAGGTCACGAAGGAGTATGACGGGATCTCTATTATTGCCCGGCCAGTGCCAGCAGACGCATAACCCCGACCGGTTCCTCGTTCTGAACCGGCACAAGAAAGACGCGCCTGGCGTGCTCCATTCTGACGGAGGTGATCTGAGCGCGTTCATAGGCGGCGCGCCGCTTCAGCAGCGGTGATCGAGTATCGCTCGCAGCTAGGCTGTTGTTGATCAACCACGCCCACGGCTCAATACCGGCGCGCCGCAGATCCGCTTGCAAGCGCGTCGCCTCCAGAACCGGGGTGGTCTCGGCCAACGTCACGATCATGATTTTGGTGCGCGCGGGATCCTGCAACTGCATCATTGGCGTCGTGAAATGCGTCTTCCCCTGGAGGTGGCGGGCGACCTCTCGGTGATAGGCCCCGGTCGCGTCGAGCAGCAGCAGCGTATGACCGGTGGGCGCGGTATCCATAACCACGAATTTCTTGTCGGCCTCACGAATAACGTGAGAAAAAGCCTGAAATACCGCGATCTCTTCGGTGCAAGGCGAGCGCAGATCCTCCTCCAGCATCGCGCGCCCCGCGGCATCAAGGTTCTTGCCCTTGGTTGCCAGCACATGCTGCCGATAGCGCTCGGTTTCGGCGCGCGGATCGATACGGCTGACCTCGAGATTGTCCAGCGATCCCGCAAGCGTGTCGGACAAATGGGCGGCGGGGTCGGAGGTGCTCAGGTGGACGGGCCAGCCGCGTTTAGCAAGCCCGACGGCCACCGCCGCCGCCAATGTGGTTTTGCCGACGCCCCCCTTTCCCATCATCATGATCAAGCCATGGCCATTGGCGCTCAGTTCATCGACAAGAGCCGCGAGGCCGGGCAAATCAGCCCCGGCATCCGCACTACTCGAAGCCGCCGGAAGTGATGGCTCCGTGCCGCTGAAAAAGTTCTTTAAGGCCGCGAGGCCGACGAGATTGAATGGCTTGAGCGGCAAATAGTCGGTTGGCAATCGAAGCAATACCGCCGGCATTGCCGCAAGGGCGGCCTGTTCGTGGCGACGGAGAGCGTCGGCCAGCGCATCGTGCGCGGCCTCCTCCTCCGCCGGCAAAATGCCGTTGATGACGAGATATTGCCTGGACAAGCCGAGTTCGGCGAGTTCCGCATGCGTGCGGGCGGCCTCGTCGAGGGTGGATTTTTGCGCACGCGCCACCAGCACCAGCCGCGTGCGTGCTGGGTCCGATAACGCCGCGACCGCCGCCGCGTAGCGCTGCCGCTGCTTGTCGAGACCCGCGAGCGGCCCCAGGCACGAGGCCCCCTCCGGGTTGGTGGCGATAAAGCCACTCCAGGCGCCCGGCAGTTGCAATAGACGAATGGTATGGCCTGTAGGCGCCGTGTCGAACACGATGTGGTCGTAGGATCGAAGCAGGTCGGCATCCGTCAGCACCGCAGTGAATTCGTCGAAGGCAGCGATTTCGGTGGTGCAGGCGCCGGACAATTGCTCCTCAATGCCCCTAACAACATCGGCGGGAAGGGCATCGCGGACCGGATCAAGCACGCGCGCGCGATATTGTCGCGCTGCCGCCTGCGGGTCGATCTCCAACGCCGCGAGGCCACGCACCCCATCAATCGGCGTGATCTTATCGCCAATGCTTTGGCAGAACACCTGCGCGACGTTGGACGCCGGATCCGTGCTGACCAGCAAAACTCGTTTACCCTCCAGGGCAAGGTGAACGGCCGTGGCGCAAGAGAGCGATGTTTTGCCGACCCCGCCTTTGCCGGTAAAAAAAACAAACCTCGGCGCATCCATCAGGAACTGCATGGCACCCTCTCAGCAGCAATCGCCAGCCGGGCCGCAACAGCCGCGCGCGGCAGGCGGCTCGGCGGCTTGCGCTTCGGCTGCCATTCCCAGCCAACGCGCGAGTTCAGCGCGCTGCGGGTAGCGCCCCACCAAGGCAATTTGGCCATTCACCAAGATCAACGGCAAGGCGCTCTGCCCGGAACGGTCCAGAATGCCCTTGACCGTGGCGTTATTGACAAAAACCATAGGTTGCTGGCCGAGATTGAACCGCTCGACTTTCGCGCCTTGCTGCCTGGCCCACGCCAGATCAGCGGCGATGGCTATCAGTTGCGGATCAACATCGACGCCGCACACGCCCGTGCTGCAGCATAGTGCGGGATCGAACACCTGGATGTCGGTGGCTTCCATTGCTTTACTCCTTGATGATCTACTATCGTCGAAAGACGATAGTTCTGGATGTAACTTTGGCAGGTCTCTCATTTTCCCTTCCACGGCGTTCTATGAGCGAGGTTTTGGCTTTTCGACGCCAGTCATCTTGTCGAGGAACCGCTGCAACGGCGCGAGGGCGGCGGGGTTGAGCGAGTAGCAGACACGTGGCCGCTCGATCTCACCGGTGATGATCCCGGCCGCTTTCAAAATGCGCAAATGCTCCGACGTGGTGGACTGAGCCAGTCCGATTTCCTCAACGATGTCGCAGCCAACACAGGTTTGCCGCGCCGCCAGCATGCGGATGATGGCAATCCGCGCCGGATGCGAGAGCGCCTTGGCGAGAACCGCCAAAACTACCAAGTCTTCGATTGGCTCGGCGCGCGGGGCGAAAGCTGCCATTAGTCTCGTCACCTTTGGCTATCGACGAATACCGATATAAACCCCACCTCTGGGCTTTGCAAGACCGCCCGCTGCCCAAGAAGCGACATTTCCCTCAAGACTCCCCTCATTTTCACACCGCCCCGAACGTCTCGG
>NZ_JBMFWJ010000099.1:0-2835 GCF_049965395.1 Acidibrevibacterium sp. | reverse complement strand
GTGATGCCGACAGTGAAGCCGTGAAGCGGACTGGGCGTGGCCAGCGCGTCGAACACCGCTTTCGCCATCGCCGGGGTGAAATCTTTCGACGAGAGGCCAAAGCGCCCGCCGATCACGCGCGGCATGGTGGCGCGCACGCCGGTGGCGACCGCCTCGGCGAGGGTGCTGACCACGTCCTGATAGAGCGGCTCGCCGCTGGCACCCGGCTCCTTGGTGCGTTCCAGAACGGCGATGCTCCGCACGCTTGCCGGCAGGGCGGCGAGGAAGGCGTCCGCGGCAAAGGGTCGGAACAGGCGCACCTGCACCACGCCGAGCTTTTCCCCGCGCGCGCGCAGCGCGGCGGCGGTGGCGCGCGCGGTCTCGGCGGCACTCCCCATCACCACCACCACCCGCTCGGCGTCGGGCGGGCCGTCGTAGTCGAACAGACGGTAGCGCCTTCCGGTCAGCGCGCCGAGCCGGTCCATCGCCGCCTGCACATGGCCGGGCATCGCGGCAATGAACGGGTTCACCGTTTCGCGCGCCTGGAAGAACGTGTCCGGGTTGTGGGCGGTGCCACGCACCACCGGATGCTCGGGGTCGAGCGCGCGGGCGCGGTGGGCATGCACGAGAGCGTCGTCGATCAGCGCGCGGAGCTGCGCATCCTCCAGCAACGTCAAGGTGTTCACCTCGTGGGAGGTGCGAAACCCATCGAAAAAATGCAGCAGCGGCACCCGCCCGGCCAGCGTCGCCGCCTGCGCGACCAGCGCCAGATCGTGCGCCTCCTGCACCGAGGCCGAGCAGAGCAGCGCGAAGCCGGCCGACCGCACCGCCATGACATCGGAATGATCGCCGAAGATCGACAGTGCTTGCGTCGCGACCGAACGCGCCGCGACATGGAACACCGTCGGCGTCAGCTCGCCGGCGATCTTGAACATGTTGGGCAGCATTAGCAGCAAGCCCTGCGAGGCGGTGAAGGTCGTGGTCAGCGCGCCGGCCTGCAACGCGCCATGCACGGCGCCGGCGGCCCCGCCCTCGCTTTGCATCTCCTGCACCACCGGCACCTCGCCCCACAGATTGGGGATGCCGGCGGCGGCCCATTCGTCGGCGAGTTCGGCCATCGGGGAGGACGGCGTGATCGGGAAGATCGCGCAGACCTCGTTGACCCGATAGGCGACATGGGCGACGGCGGTGTTACCGTCCAGCGTGGCGCGCGTTGCCATCTCAACCCGCCACCGGCTCGGCGATCATGGAGATCGCGTGGCACGGGCATTGTTCGAAGCAGACCGCGCAGCCGGTGCATTTCGCGTAGTCGTAACGGTAGCGGTTGCCAGGGCCGAGCTTCACGATCGCGTCCTCCGGACAGGCGGCATAGCAATTGTCGCACTCGAAACAGACGCCGCAGGAGAGGCAGCGCTGCGCTTCACGGCGCGCCTCGGGTGGGGTGAGGCCGGCGGTGATCTCGGCGAACCCGGTGCGCTCGGCGGGTGGGGTTTCGCGCAGCGGGGCAGGATCGGCATCGCTAAACACCGGCAAATGGAGCATCGCGAAGCTCACCAGCGGCGGCGGCGATGGCTGCGCGATGGCGGCGCCGCGCAGCCAGGCATCGATATGCCGCGCCGCCCGCTTGCCATGACCGACCGCGACGGTGACGCTGCGCTGGGCGGGGATCATGTCGCCGCCGGCGAAAATCCCCGCCGCCCCGGTCATCATGTCGGGCCCCACCGCCACCGTGCCGTCCGGGTTCACCGCGACACCCGCGACGCGGCGGAGGAATCCGCTGTCGCTGTCCTGGCCGAGCGCCAGCACCACCGCATCGGCGCTCAGGGTCTCGATCTCCCCGGTCGGCCGCGGATGACCGTCCGGGTCGATCGTCATGCGTTCGACGGTGAGCGCATCGGCGACGATTTCCCTGATCGTGGTGAGCCATTTGATCTTCACCCCCTCGGCCAGCGCCTCGTCGGCCTCGAACGCATGCGCGGGCATATGCGCGCGGTCGCGGCGATAGACGATCAGCGCCTCGGACGCGCCGAGGCGGCGGGCGGTGCGGGCGGCGTCCATCGCGGTGTTGCCGCCGCCATAGACCACCACCCGCCGGCCGAGCAGCGGCGGCGGCTCGCCGGCGCTCACCTCGCGCAGCAGGCTGACCGCATCGAGCACCCGGGCGGCATCGCGGGCGGGGATTTCCACATGGCGGGAAAGCCCCGCGCCGATCGCAACGAACACGGCGTCGAATCGCCCGCCGTCGCGTTCGCCCAGCAGGTCGTCCACCTTGCGGTTGAGCACGATGCGCACGCCCAATTCTTCGATGCGGGCGATCTCGCGCGCCAGGTCCGCGCGCGGCAGGCGATAGGCAGGGATGCCGAAATGCAGCATCCCGCCGGCGACCGGCCCGGCCTCGTGGATTTCCACCGCGTGGCCGAGCCGGGCCAAGTGATAGGCGCAGGCAAGCCCCGACGGGCCGGCGCCGACCACCAGCACCCGCTTGCCTGAAGCTGGAGCGGCTTCGGCAAACTGCCAACCCTGCTCATTGGCGCGGTCGCCGAGAAAACGCTCGACGGCGTGGATGCTGACCGCCGCGTCCAGTTCGTTGCGGTTGCACGCGGTTTCGCAGGGATGATAGCACACCCGGCCATGCGTCGCCGGCAATGGGTTGTCGGCGGTCAGCCGCAGCCACGCGGCGTGGTGATCTCCGGCCTGGGCGAGCGCGAGCCAGCCCTGGATGTCTTCCCCGGCCGGGCAGGCGTTTTGGCACGGCGGCAGGAGATCGACATAGACCGGACGGCGCAGACGCGTCGGGCCGGCGCCGGGTTCGGCGGTCAGATCGACTGCCGGGGTCATGTCGGATCGTTTCAGCAT
>NZ_JBMFWJ010000098.1:0-2961 GCF_049965395.1 Acidibrevibacterium sp. | reverse complement strand
CGCCGAGAGCCGCTGGCGCTGGAGCGACGGCGGCGGGCATCTCCCGCGCCTCGGCTCGGGGGTTTTGGACTGCACCACCGCGACCAGCGGCCTCACCTATCTGTTGGTGCCGTCCTTGTCCGCGCGCGCGGTTGCCTCGCGGAAGTCGCGCCGCGCGGCCTAATAGGTCGCCCGGCCGCCGGAAATGTCGAACACCGCGCCGGTGGAAAAGCTCGCCTCACGCGAGGCCAGCCAGGCGACCAGGGAAGCGATCTCGTCCACTTCGCCGAAGCGCCCGAGCGGGATTTTGGAGAGCATGTAATTGATGTGCTGCTCGGTCATCTGCGCGAAAATCGCCGTCCGCACTGCCGCCGGGGTGATGCAGTTGACGCGGATATCGGTGTCGGCCAGCTCCTTGCCGAGGGATTTGGTGAGCCCAATCACCGCCGCTTTCGAGGCGGAATAGGCGGCGGCGTTGGGATTGCCCTCTTTCCCCGCGATCGAGGCAATGTTGACGATGCGGCCATAGCCGGCGTCGCGCATGATCGGCACCACCGCGCGGCAGCTATGAAAGACGCCGTGGAGATTGATATCGATCACCCGCCGCCAGGCATCCAGCGGATACTCCCAGCTCGGCGCGTTGGGGCCGGAGATGCCGGCGCTCGCGACCATGACATCGACCCGCCCGAGCGCCGCGGCGCTGGCCTTGGCCGCCGCCATCACCGCCTCGGCATCGGTGACATCGACGGCGACGCTATGGGCGTTTGCGCCGATTTCGGCTTTCGCCGCGGCGAGCGCCGCCTGATCGAGATCCCAGAGGCTGACCCGCGCCCCCTCCGCGACGAGCCTTTTCGCGCAGGCGAGCCCGATCCCGGCCGCCCCCCCGGTGATGATCGCGCCTTGATCGGTGAACCGCCGCATCTCGCTCATCGCTTCCTCCCTCGCTTGTCGCTTAGGCGTAATCCGGGTTGACCGCATCGGCAAGAGGCCGGAAAAGACGCATCATGACCGAAAATACCGCACTCCCCCGCATCTTCTCCGGCATCCAGCCCTCCGGCGTGCCGACACTCGGCAATTATCTCGGCGCGCTGCGCAACTGGGTGCGGCTGCAGGAGGGGCATGCGTGTATTTTCTGCGTCGTCGATCTCCACGCCATCACCGTCTGGCAGGAGCCGAGGGCGCTCGCCGCGCAAACCCGCGAAATGGCGGCGAGCCTGATCGCTTGCGGCATCGACCCCGAGCGCCATATCCTGTTTCATCAATCGGCGGTGCGCGCGCATGCGCAGCTCGCCTGGATTTTCAACTGTGTCGCGCGTCTCGGCTGGCTCAATCGGATGACCCAGTTCAAGGACAAAGCCGGCAAGGATCGCGAGGCGGCTTCGGCCGGGCTCTACGTCTATCCCAACCTGATGGCCGCCGACATTCTCGCCTATCACGCAACGAGGGTTCCGGTCGGCGATGACCAGAAGCAGCATCTCGAACTCGCCAACGACATCGCGCAGAAATTCAACCACGATTACGGCGTTGATTTCTTCCCCGCGATCGAGCCCCTGATCATGGGCCCGGCGGCGCGGGTGATGAGCTTGCGCGACGGCACCAAGAAAATGTCGAAATCCGATCCGTCCGAGCAATCGCGCATCAACTTGACCGATGACAATGATGCGATCGCGCTCAAGATCCGCCGCGCCAAGACCGATCCCGCGCCCTTGCCGAGCGAGCCGGCGGGGCTGGAAGGGCGGCCGGAGGCGCGCAATCTCGTCGGCATTTACGCGGCGCTGGCCGATCTCCCGACCGCCGCCGTGCTCGCCGAACATGGCGGAAAAGGCTTTGGCGCCTTCAAGGAGGCGCTGGCGTCGCTGGTCATCGCCCATCTCGCGCCGATCGCCGCCGAAACCCGCCGTCTGCTCGCCGATCCCGGCGCGATCGAGGCGGTGTTACGCGCCGGGGCTTCGCGGGCGGCGGCGATCGCCGATCCGATCGTCGCCGAGGCCGAGCGGCTGGTCGGCTTTCTCGCGCGCGCATGATCCTCCTCCGCCACGGCCAGAGTCTCTTCAATCTCCATTTCACCGCGACGCGGCGCGATCCCGGCATTCCCGATGCGCCGCTGACCCCGCTCGGCCACGCACAGGCCGAACACGCCGCCGAAAGCCTGGCGCGTGAGCCGATCCGCCGCATCATCGTCTCGCCCTATACCCGCGCCTTGCAGACCGCGGCGCCGATCGCGCGGCGGCTTGCGGTGCCAGTCACCGTCTCGCCCCTGGTGCGCGAGCGTTATGCCTTCGCCTGCGATATCGGCACCCCGGCGAGTGAACTGGCGCGCGCCTGGCCCGGTCATGATTTTTCCGCGCTCGAGGAAATCTGGTGGCCGACGATGGAGGAGAGCCGCGAAAGCATCACCGGCCGCGCTGCGCGCTTTCGTGCCGAGATCGCGGCGCTGCCGGACTGGCGGGAGGTGCTGGTGGTCGCGCATTGGGGGTTCATCCTGGCGCTGACCGGCGAAAGCGTCTCCAACGGCGAATGGCGCCGCGCTGACCCCGCCGCTCCGCCGCCGGAAGAAATCATCTGGCACCCGTGAGGCCGCGCCGGCAATCGCGCCGGCAGGGTCGTCAATAAATTATTTCATTTTGCTCTAAACCGGACTAAAATATAACTTGGTTAGGGCGGTTTTTTGCCGTTGACGGCGGCAACGTTGTTGTTGCGACGCAAAAATTCTCCCGGAAGTTGAGTTTTTATTACTTATGCACGCATAAGTTATGCTTTCGTCCGGGAGAACACCATGGCGGCGTCAACCACGATCACCAGCACACTCACCCTCACCCCCGGCCAGACGCTCGACGTCCCGGGGACGGAAGAAATCACCGTCAGCAGCGGCCCCGCCGTCTATGCCGGCACGAGCGCAAGCGGTGTTGTGGTCACCAATGCCGGCAGCATCACCACAAGCAGCGATCTCAACGCCGCTATCTCTCTCAGGGACGGCGGCAG
>NZ_JBMFWJ010000097.1:0-3062 GCF_049965395.1 Acidibrevibacterium sp. | reverse complement strand
GCGGCCATCTCGCCGGGTCCTGGACAGTGGACGACACTTTCGACATCGTCTCAGCTGCACCTGATGGAGCAGAAAACGCCGTGCGCTTTCGTCGCGGCTGGTTTCTCGGGGATGGCACTGGCGCCGGTAAAGGCCGCCAGGTTGCAGGCATTCTGCTCGATAATTGGCTGAAGGGCCGCCGCCGTGCGGTCTGGGTATCGAAATCCGACAAGCTGATCGAGGACGCCCAGCGCGATTGGTCAGCCCTCGGGCAGGAGCGGCTTCTGGTAACGCCGCTATCGCGGTTCCGGCAAGGAACGCCGATCCGTTTGGAGCAAGGCATCCTATTCACCACCTACGCCACGCTGCGCACCGACGGGCGCGACGAGAAGGTTTCGCGGGTGCGCCAGATCGTCGAATGGTTAAGCCATCAGGCGGAGAGCAATTGCGCGACGGCCGGGAACCCAAATTGCTTCGATGGGGTGATCATTTTCGATGAGAGCCATGCCATGCAGAATGCCGGTGTGACCAAGGGTGAACGCGGCGATCAGGTCGCCTCCCTGCAAGGGCGCGCGGGGCTGCGGCTGCAACACGCTCTGCCGAACGCCCGCGTGGTTTATGTTTCCGCAACCGGCGCCACCACAGTGCAAAATCTGGCCTACGCCCAGCGCTTGGGGCTTTGGGGTGGCGAGGATTTTCCCTTCGCCACGCGGGCTGAGTTTGTGGAGGCAATCGAGGCTGGCGGTGTCGCGGCGATGGAGGTGCTGGCGCGCGATATGAAGGCACTCGGCCTCTATGCCGCCCGATCGCTCAGCTATGAGGGCGTCGAATATGAACTGATCGAGCACTGTCTCTCCGGTGAGCAAATCCGAATCTATGATGCCTATGCCCGAGCGTTTGGCATTATTCATAATAATTTGGACGCCGCGCTACAGGCGACTAACGTGACCGGTGCAACCGGCACGCTCAACGCGCAGGCGAAATCCGCCGCGCGATCGGCTTTTGAAAGCGCCAAGCAGCGATTTTTCAATCATTTGATCACCGCGATGAAAACCCCATCACTAATCGCCGCCGTCGAGCGCGATATGGCGGCGGGGCATGCCGCCGTCATCCAGATTGTCTCGACCGGCGAGGCGTTGATGGAGCGCCGTCTTGCCGAAATTCCCACAGAGGAATGGGGTGATGTTCAGGTCGATATCACGCCGCGCGAGTATGTGCTGGATTATTTGGCGCATAGCTTTCCCACCCAGCTCTACGAGCCGTTCACCGATAGCGAAGGTAATCTCTCCTCGCGTCCGGTCTATCGCGATGGCCAGCCCGTGCAATGCCGCGAGGCCGTCGACCGGCGAGACCGGCTGATCGAGACGCTCGCGTCGCTTCCGCCGGTCCATGGTGCCCTTGATCAGATCATTCAGCGCTTTGGCACTGACATGGTCGCCGAGGTGACTGGACGCTCGCGACGGATCGTTCGCAAACGCGGATCGGACGGCGTGGATCGCCTCGCCGTCGAAAATCGCGCGGGTTCGGCCAATCTCGCTGAAACCCAAGCCTTCATGGATGATCTGAAGCGGATTCTGGTTTTTTCTGACGCAGGTGGCACTGGGCGATCCTATCACGCCGAATTATCGGCAAAGAACCGCCGCTTGCGCGTTCACTATTTGCTGGAGGCCGGATGGAAGGCGGATGCCGCCATCCAAGGACTGGGGCGAACCAACCGCACCAACCAAGCGCAACCGCCGCTATTCCGGCCCATCGCGACCAATGTGAAGGCGGAGAAAAGATTTCTCTCCACCATCGCCCGACGGCTCGACACGCTGGGCGCGATTACCAAGGGCCAGCGCCAAACTGGCGGCCAGGGTCTGTTCCGACCCGAGGATAATCTCGAGAGCCACTACGCGCGCGATGCCTTGCGCCAGCTTTATTGGCTCCTGGTCGCGGGGAAAATTGCAGGGTGCTCACTGCAACAGTTTGAAGAGGCAACTGGGCTGAAGCTCACCGACAGCAATGGCATTCGCGATGAGTTGCCGCCGATTACCACTTTCCTCAATCGGCTGTTGGCGCTGACCATCGACATGCAGAACATTTTGTTCACCGCCTTCGAACAATTGCTCTCCGCCCGTATCGAGGGCGCGATCGCATCGGGAACCTACGATGTCGGACTGGAAACTCTCACCGCAGAAAGCTTCGTCGTGACCGATCGGCGCACGATTTACACCCATCCCGGCACGTCGGCGGAAACCCGACTGCTGACGATTACCCAACGCGAGCGCAACCGACCGGTCACGCTCGAGGAGGCGCTCGGCCGGCTTTCTGATCCTCGTGCTCTGCTGCTGGTTAACAGCAAGTCGGGCCGCGCCGCCGTGCAGGTTCCAGCGCCGAGCGTGATGCTCGATGACGGTGAGGTCGAGCGCCGCGTGCGGCTGATCCGCCCGATGGAGCATGTGGCCATGCCGTTGGCGATGATGCCGCAGACACAATGGCAACAAGCGGAGCAAAATATTTTCGCGCGGGCGTGGGCGCAAGAGATCGCCCAGGTGCCTGAATTCACCGCGACCGAAATCCATATCGTCGCCGGTCTTCTGTTGCCGATCTGGAAACGGCTGCCGCATGAATCCACGCGCGTCTATCGGCTCCAGACGGATGCGGGCGAGCGGATCATTGGCCGCAAAGTATCGCCCGCCTGGGTCGCGAGCGTGCTTGATTCCGATAAACCAACATTATCAGCCCATGACGCCTTCGCGACGCTGATGGAAGGCAAATCCATCCTTGATCTGTCGGAGGGGCTGCAGCTTCGCCGTGTGCGCGTCATGGGAACCAATCGCATTGAATTGACCGGCTTCACCGATGCTATGCGGGACCGGCTGCGCGCCTATGGCCTGTTCCATGAAATCATCTCCTGGAAATTGCGGATGTTCGTGCCGACTGACGCCACCGGCCCGGCGATCCTTGGGAGAGTGCTGGAGCGCTATCCACTCGTGCGCGTCGCCGAACGGATCGCGGCTTAGCCATGGGGTTTGATGCTGCTGACCTAGCGCACCGTCTCGCGCGCAATGCCGAGGCAGTATGCCGCTATTATCTCTCCA
>NZ_JBMFWJ010000096.1:0-3520 GCF_049965395.1 Acidibrevibacterium sp. | reverse complement strand
GCTAAGCATGTCATATAAGCGCGATATTGGCGTTTTCCGCGAGGGCCTGGCGCCGGCTCGCGCCAGGTTATTCCGGTATCGGTCTGGGCTCTCCGTCGCAATGGTTCGCAAGCGGGATCTTCTGCCATTAACCCTAGCCAGCAAAGTTTCGTCGGCGCTGAAATCCCCGCACCAATAACCCCGCTACCAACGGTTCGGGTGATTGCGGCGGCGGGGCGCGTTGATCTCGTCTTCGCGGGGCGTCTCGACGCCGTTGGGGCGGGGCAGATCTGGCGGGAGACAATGCGCCAAGCGCGCGCGGCGCGGGGCCAGGCGCTCCGCTTTGACCTCGCCTCCGTCGCGCAATGCGATACCGCTGGTGCCGCAATGCTGCTGGCCGCAGAGCAGGAACATGGCAGTGTCGCAGAGCTCGTCGCGGCGCAAGCGCCGGTTGCGGCGTTGATCACGCGGCTGCGCGGCCTCGTCATCGGCGCGGATAAAACACGCCCCTTGGCCGCACGTCCCGATGCGGCTGATGGCAGAAAGGCGGCGACGTCGGCGCGTCATGTGCTTGCTGATCTGGTGCGCCGGCTCGGCGCGCGTGCTGGCGATGGGCTGGCGTTTCTCGGCGAGGCTTTCTTCGCCCTCCTACGACTGTCGGCGCGGCGGCGAATGGTTCGGCTGCGGGATCTCGCGCTGCTCATCGATCAGGCAGGTTGGCGGGCGCTGCCGCTGGCGCTGTTGCTCGGCTATCTGATGGGCTTGATCCTCGCCTTCCAGTCAGCGATTCCGATGCGCCGCTTTGGCGCCGATCTGTTCGTTGCCGATCTCGTTTCCATTGCGTTGCTGCGCGAGCTCGGGCCATTGTTGGCGGCGGTGATCTTGGCGGGACGCACCGGCTCGGCGCAAGCGGCCGAACTGGGAACGATGAAGGTCAACGAGGAACTGGATGCCCTGGTTACCATGGGTCTCGACCCGATGCCATTCCTGGTGTTGCCGCGTCTCGCGGCGGCGATGGTGAGCATGCCAGCGTTGGTGCTGGCGCTCGATATCGCTGGCCTCGCTGGCATGGCGACGGTGCTCTCGGGGTTTGGCTTTTCGCCGGCGCTGGTCGCAGAGCGCGTGATCGGCGCCGTGCATCCGGCCGACCTGATGGGCGGGATTTGCCGCGCCGTCGCGTTTGGCGCGGCGGTGGCGGCGATCGGCTGCTATGCCGGCATGACAACCGGCGCCGGGCCACGCGCGGTCGGCGCCGCGGCAACCCGCGCCGTGGTTGGCGGCATCGTCGCCACCATCGCGCTCGACGGGCTGTTTGCGATGCTCAGCTATCGGCTTGGCCTGTGAGCACACCGGTCATCGTGGCGAGCGGCCTTGCGCAGCGCTTTGGGGAGCGGCTGATTTTTGAAGACGTCTCTTTTCGCGTCAATGGCGGCGAAGTGTTCGCCATTCTCGGCGGCTCGGGATGCGGCAAATCGACCCTGATGAAGCAGCTGATCGGGCTTTTGCCGCCGAGCCGCGGCCGCATCGAGATCTTGGGCCAGGATCTGGCGCGCGCGCGCGAGGCCGTGCGCCGCGCTATCGGCGTCATGTTCCAGTCCGGCGCCTTGTTCGGCTCAATGAGCCTGCTCGAAAACGTGATGCTGCCGCTTGAGGTATTCACCACCCTCCCGCGCGAAGGCCGCGAAGCGGTGGCGCGCGTCAAGCTCGGCCTGGTGGGGCTCGCCGATGCGGCTGCCCTGATGCCGGGCGAGATCTCGGGCGGCATGGTGCGGCGGGCCGGCATTGCCCGCGCACTTGCGCTCGATCCGCCGCTCCTGTTCCTCGATGAACCCTCAGCCGGGTTGGATCCGATCACCTCGGCCGGGATCGACCGGCTGATCCTTGACCTCCGCGCCGATCTTGGCACCACGGTCGTCCTGGTCACCCATGAGCTCGCGTCCATCCTCGCCATTGCCGACCGCTGCATCATGCTCGATCACGCCGCGCGGGGCGTGATCGCCGAGGGTGATCCGCGGCGCCTGCGCGAGACCAGCACCGAGCCCAAGGTGCGCTCGTTTTTCCGACGGGAAGCCGCCTGATGGAGGGGCGCGCCGCTTATGTCCGGGTCGGACTATTGCTGGTCATGGGGGCTGGGGTGCTGATCGGCATGCTGATTTTTCTCGCCGGCGATCGTTTCCAGAAGGGCGTTCTGTTTGAGAGCTACTTCAGCGAGTCGGTAGAGGGGCTCAATATCGGCGCGCCGGTCAAATATCGCGGCGTCAATGTCGGTACCGTGACCGATATCGGGCTCACCGTTGGGGCCTATGGCCACGGTGCCGCGGTAGATATGCACAGCCCTGCCTCCCGCCTAGTCTATGTGCGCTATCAGATCAACCCCGCCCGCGTCGGGCGCCAGCCGCAGCCGGAAGTGAGCGTGCGCGAAGGATTGCGGGTGCGCCTCGCGATGCAGGGGATCACCGGGATCAACTATCTCGAACTCGATTTCGTCGATCCCGCGCTCTATCCGCCGATGCCGCTCCCCTGGACCCCGGTCGGCGCCTATGTCCCGACGATTCCGAGCATGATCGCGCAGGTCCAGGACGCCGCCCAGCGCTTCCTCGCCGGGCTCGACAGGGTCGATGTCGTCGCGCTCGCGGCCGCGCTACAAAACGTCGCCGAGGATCTGCACCGGCAAATGCAAGGGGGCGATGTCGGGGCTGGGTTGGCCGAAGCCACGGCGCTGGTGCGCGATCTGCGCGGTCAATTGCGGCAGGCCGATCTGCCGGGACTAGCTGCGGACTTGCAGGCGACATCGCGTGCGGTGCGCGATATCGCCGAAAGCGGCGATTTACACCGGCTGCTTGGCCAATCGGCGACGGCGGCAAGCCGCCTCGCGCTCGATGCCGAACGCCTGGCGCCACTGATCGCGGCAATGACGGCCACCACCCGGCATGCCGATGCCGGGCTTGCCGATGTCCAACAGGCGCTACCCGGGATCTTGCGCGATATCCAGGAAGCGGCAGCCAATCTGCGCGCCACCAGCGAGGCTCTGCGCGAGGAGCCGGCTCTGCTGCTCCGTCCCGCCGCCCCGCCGCCGCGCGAGGAACCAAGACGATGATCAGGCGCTCTCTGCTTGGCGGCGTACTAGCGCTGGCCGGCTGCAGTGTTATGCCAGCGGAGCCCTATATCGAGAAGCGAGACTGGCCGCTGACGGCAACCCGGCCCACCACAAGGCCGCCCTCACCGTCGGGCCCGGTGCTGCTGGTGCGTAGCCTTCGCGCCGCCCCGGGGCTCGACTCCCGCCGCTTGCGGGTGCTCGGCGCCGATGGCAGCATCAGTGTCAATTTTTATGAGCAATGGTCGGCGCCGCCGCCGCTCTTGGTGGAGGACGCGCTCCGTCGCTGGCTCGCCGATTCCGGGGTGTTTGCCGCCGTATTGGCGCCAGGCAGCCGGCTTTCGCCCGATTTGGTGTTGGAAGGCGAGCTGACGGCGCTCTGGTTCGACCAGCGGCGCGGCATGGTGCGCGTTGCCATCGCGGGGCTTCTCCTCGCGCCGGCGGCAC
>NZ_JBMFWJ010000095.1:0-3524 GCF_049965395.1 Acidibrevibacterium sp. | reverse complement strand
AGCGGCTGGTAATTTTTCTAAGGTTGCGAATCAGCGCATGACGTTGTGCCGAGCCTTGCCGTTAGCGGAAGGTCTTGCTAATGAATGTCATGCGGAATTCTGTCCGATGCGGTTCCGGCCTCGCGTTCGTTATTTCGTTCGCGGCGCTTCTGGCGGCTCTTTCGCCGGCATTGGCGACACCGTTCCTGGGGTCGGCAGAGAGTTTCGCGGTTTTGGGCGCCAGCACCGTGACCAATACCGGCGCGACCACGCTCACCGGCGATCTCGGGCTCTCTCCGGGCACCTCGATCACCGGAACCAGCACGATCAGCTTGACCGGAACCGAGCATGACGCCGATACCGTCGCGCAACAGGCGCAGAGCGATGCCAGCACGGCCTATACTACCCTCGCTGGCCTGTCGCCGACAGAGACGCTGACTGGGCGGAATCTCGGCGGGCTCACGCTGACCCCGGGCGTCTATTTCTTCGCCAGCTCTGCCCAATTGACGGGCACGCTCACCCTGGACTTCACCGGCGACCCCAACGCCGCGTTCGTGTTCCAGATCGGGAGCACCCTCACCACCGCCAGCAACGCGGCCGTCGACGTGACCGGCGGCGGCGCCAACAGCGGTGTCTACTGGCAGGTCGGCAGTTCCGCGACGCTCGGCACCAGCACGGTTTTTGCTGGCAACATCATCGCCGATACCAGCATCACCCTGGCTACCGGGACGGATATCGTCTGCGGCCGCGCCATCGCGCTGAACGGAGCGGTGACGATGGATACGAACACGGTCTCGAACACCTGCGCGGGGAGCAGCACCGGATTCAGCGGCTCGCCGACCGGCGGTTCGACATCGGTGCCCGAGCCGGCCGCGATCTGGGGGCTCGGCGCCGGACTGGTCAGCCTTGCTCTCGTGCGCCGGCGGCGGAACGGCGTGCGCGTCGGCGGCGCCTGAGCGCGCGGCGATGGTGGAGGTCAGGCGGGCGGGGGAAGCAGAGCGGCGAGCGGGCGGCGCTGTTCGCCGGATGGGGTGAAATTCGCGGGATCGAGCCAGGCTTCGAAGGCCGCCCGCACCGCCGGCCATTCCTGATCGGTGATCGCATACCAGGCGGTGTCGCGGCTGCGGCCCTTATAGACCACGGCCTGGCGGAAAATGCCCTCGAAGCGGAAGCCATAACGCAAGGCGGCGCGGCGCGAGGGCGCGTTGAGGCTGTCGCATTTCCACTCATAGCGCCGGTAGCCGAGTTCGTCGAAGGCGCGGCGCATCATGAGGAACATCGCCTCGGTGCCGGCCGGGCGGCGTTGGAGGGCGCGGGTGAAAAGAATATGCCCGACCTCGATCACACCATTGCCGCGATCGATGCGAAGATAGGCGGCGAGCCCGACGGCGCGGCCATCGGCGAGCAGGATCGCATGAAACAGCGGATCACCGTCGGCGCGGCGCCAGGAAGCGGCGCAGCTCTCGAGCCAGGCTTGGAACGCCTCTCGCCCCGCCGGCCGCTCGGCCACGAGATAGGTCCAATCCCGGGCATCGGGCGCCAATTGGTCGGCGGCGAAGAGATCGTCGCCGTGGCGCGCCGGATCGAGTGGTTCGATCCGGCAAAAGCGGCCTGCGATCGGGGTTGCCGGCGGATGCGGGCGCGGCGACCAGCCGGCAAGCGCGGCGCCGATCGTCTGGCCGAACGGGTTCTCGCGTGTCTCCATCCCTCACCCCTTCCACGGATTTTTCCCCGCCGAGGATGGAGGTTGCAAACGAGGCTGGCAAGGCAGCGGAGGTCGGGTTGCCGGCGGGCAGCGGGCAGGGATATACCCGTGGGACAGCTCACCGCAAGAAAGCGGCGACCGGCAGGGGGCCCACCACGGGGGGCCACACGGCCAGGACGCAACCACAAGGACAGCCTCGCGCCCGCGTTGGCAAAAAAACAAGGCGGCTTCACATGGACCTCAAGGATTACATCCGCGGCATTCCCGATTTTCCCAAGCCCGGAATCTTGTTTTACGACATTTCGACCCTGCTCCGGCATCCCGATGCCTGGCAGGTGGCGATGGGGCGGCTGGCCAATGTCGTGCGCGCCTATCAGCCCGATCTCCTCGCCGGCATCGAAAGCCGCGGCTTTCTGCTGACCGCGCCGCTCGCGCTCAAACTCGGCTGTGGCTTCATCATGCTGCGCAAGCGCGGCAAGCTGCCGGGGGAAACGGTCGCGCGCGATTATGCCCTCGAATATGGCGCCGACCGGCTGGAGATCCAAAAAGACGCCCTGGCGCCCGGGCAGCGCGTGGTGCTGCTCGATGATCTGCTGGCGACCGGCGGCACGATGGCGGCGGCGGTGGCGCTGCTGCGTGAAGCCGGGGCGGTGGTGCCGGCGGCGGCGGCGCTGATCGAGCTTGCTTTCCTCGGCGGGCGGGCACGGCTCGATGTGCCATTTTCCGCGCTCGTGAGTTATGATGCGTGACCGCGATGGGTGAGCGCGCGGGCGGCGGCGGGCGGCCGCGGGCGCGTTTTTCGCGTCGGCGCTTCCTCGTCGCGACGATGATCGCCCCCCTGCTTGCCGCGCGTCGGGGGGTGGCGGCGCTTCCCGCCCAGCCGTTTGGCGATGGCGCGACGCTGTTGGTCGCGGGCCCGGTCAATGGCCGGCTGGACCGGATCTCGGCGCATCTCGCCGGCGCTTTGCTGCCCGGGCTGCCGTCTGGGACGCCGATCAGGCGCGTTGCCCGCGGCGGGCCGGACGGGGTCGCCGGGGCGAACGAATTCGCCGCCCGCGTCATGCCCGATGGACAAACCGCGCTGCTGCTCCCCGGGGTCGCGGTGATCGATTGGTTGGCCGGCGATAATCGCTGCCATTTCGAGGCCAATCGTTTCGTGCCGGTGTTGGGCGGGCTCACCTCGCGGGTTCTGGTCGGGCGCAACGGCATCGATCTCGGCCAAACCGCGACCCCGGTGCGGATCGCCGCTTCGCGCCCAGTTGGGCCCGATCTGCCGGCGCTGCTCGGGGTCGACCTCCTCGGTGCGCGCGCGGTGCCGGTGTTTGGCCTCGAAGGGGTCGCCGCGCGCGCGGCGCTCGCTCGCGGCGAGGTCGATGCCGTGCTGGTGCAGGGGGCGGATATCGCCGAGGCACGGCTCGCGCTCGCGACGTTGGCGACACCCTTGTTCTCCTTCGGCATGATCGACGCCGACGGGCATCTCGGCGCCGATCCGGCGCTGCCGGACGTGCCGCATCTGCCGGCGCTTTACGAGCGGCTGCGCGGCGCCCCGCCGGCGGGCGCGATCTATGCCGCCTGGCGGAGCGCGGCGGCGGCCGCGATCCTCGATTTCGCGTTGGTCTTGCCGGCCTTGACGCCGCCGCCTTTGGTCGCGCTGTGGCGCGCCGCCGGGCGCGAGGTGATGGCCGATCAGGGCTGGCAGCAAAGTGCCGGGATCGAGGCGACGCGTATCCTCGCCGGGCCGGAAACGACGGTCTGTCTCGGCACCGCGGTGACGCGGCCGCCAGCGCTCAGCGATCTTCGCCGCTGGCTCGCCGAGCGGCTCGACTGGCACCCCGGCTAG
>NZ_JBMFWJ010000094.1:0-3632 GCF_049965395.1 Acidibrevibacterium sp. | reverse complement strand
GCTAGATGCGGTCGAGTTGCCGGCCTCGTTGCTGAACTCGCATCCGCACGAACTCTCGGGCGGGCAGAAGCAGCGGGTAAATATCGCGCGCGCGTTGGCGCTTTCGCCGGCTTTACTAGTGTGCGATGAAATCGTCTCCGCGCTTGATCCTTCAGTACAGGCTGGTATTCTCAATCTGCTCGTCGATCTGCAACGTCAGTTTGATCTGAGCTTGATCTTCATCTCGCATGATCTCAGTGTTGTGGGTCATATTAGCGACCGCATAGCAGTCATGTATCTCGGCCGACTGATGGAACTCGGCCCGGCCGAGGTGTTAATGGCTGCTCCGTTACACCCTTATACCGCCGCTCTTCTTGCTGCCGAGCCACGTTTTGCAACATCCGCGCGATCAAGGCGGCGGGCGCTCGCGGGCGAGATGCCGAGCCCCATCGCGCCGCCTTCGGGCTGTCGCTTTCGCACCCGCTGTCGCGAGGCGGATGCCGGCTGCGCGGCTGCGCCACCGGAATGGCGCGAGTTTGAACCTGGGCATTTTGTAGCGTGCCATTACGCCAAACCGCGGTCGCTTTTGGCAGAAACAAAGGAAGGATGACTACGATGTCGGTCGGACGGAGAATTTTGTTGGGTGGGGTTGCGGCGGCATTCGCTGCGGCGCACTTGCGGCGCGCTGCAGCGGAGGCACCGAAGCCAGGCGGTGTGCTTCGGGTTTCGGCCTACGGCGACATCACGTCGTTCGATCCGGCGACCGGACGCTCAGGCGAGGATCACGTGCAGCTCTATCCGCTCTATGACACGCTGATCGATTATGATTTCTCTACCCTAACCGCGCGCCCCCGTCTTGCAACCTCATGGAATTTTATTGATTCTAAAACGCTCGTTCTTGATCTTCGCCCCGCTGTGCTGTTCCATGACGGCACGGCATGCGATGCGGCGGCTGTCAAATACAATCTCGATCGCGTGCGTAGCTATCCGCGTTCGAATATCAAAGCCGATGTCGATGCCATTGATGCCGTTGAAACACGCGGCACGCAGCAGGTCGTGCTGCACCTCAAGCGGCCGGATACCGCCTTGCCGCTTGTACTCTCAGATCGTGCCGGAATGATGGTATCACCTACTGCGTTCGAAAAGTACGGTGAAGCCTTCGATCGCAATCCAGTCGGGGCCGGAGCGATGCGCTTCGTTGAATGGCGTGACAAGGATCGCACGGTTTATGCCCGCAACGACAAATACTGGCAACCGGGCCGCCCTTATCTTGACGGTATCCGCTTTGCCTTGATCTCGGATTTGCAGACTGGGCTTCGTTCGGTAATGACCGGCGAGAATGATTTCATCTATGCTTTGACACCGCAGCAAATGATGCTCGCGCGCCGCGGTCGCGATCTCGTCACCTCAGCCTCCCCAACCTTGTTCTGCCAATTGTTGTTTTTCAACTATGGCCGCGGGCCAATGGCTGACACGCGGGTTCGTGAAGCGATCAATTATGCGATTGACCGAAAAGCATTTGACCAAGCTTCCGCGCTCGATCTCTATCAGATCGCCGATATGCTTTTGCCTAAGGAACACTGGGCATACGATGCAGCGCTCACGGGGCGCTATCCGCATGATCCGGACCGCGCCCGTGCGCTGCTCGCCGAGGCCGGGTATCACGACGGTATTACTCTTGATCTCATGGCATACAACGACCAGGCCTCGCAGCAGCGAGCCGAGATTTTGATCGAGCAGATGAAGGCGGGCGGCATTACTTTGCGTATGAAAAGTGGCGCCCTTCCAGAGATCACAGGCCAGTTTTTCTCCGGAAAAATCGGCGATATGCTGCTTGCGGCCTGGACTGGCCGACCCGATCCCTCGCTCAGCTACGCTCTTATGTTTGGCAAAAATGGCTATTTCAACCCCGGCGGCGCCGAGACGCCGGGGCTTGAGGACGCGCTTGCAGCCACTCGTGTAAGCGAGGCGCTCAATGTCCGCAAAGCAGCCTTCGCGACGGTGCAGAAGATTGTTATCGATGAAGCGCTTTGCGCGCCGCTTCTGTTCCAATCGCAACTTGTGGCGCACAGCGCGAGGGTGAACGGCTGGCAGCCGACATTGCTTGGCAAGCCGCGATTTGATGATGTTTTCCTGAGCGGCTGAGCGTGATGGCGAGCGCGTGGCGTGAATTCGCTCAACGGGTCGCGACGATGCTACCTGCGGCCCTATTGGCAACGCTTTTGGTATTTGCTTTGTTACATCTCGTGCCCGGCGATCCAGCAGTGACACTGGCCGGAGAAAACGCTTCGGCTGCGCGTATCACTGAGATCCGTCATTTGACCGGCCTCGATCGTCCGCTCGTGGTGCAGTATCTCGTCTGGCTGAATGGCGTGTTGCATGGAGATCTTTCGCACTCGCTACTGTCTGGCATGCCGGTTGCGCAGGCGATCGCGGAAAAGCTACCGCTCAGCCTATTTATTGTAGTTTTGGCAATAGGTTTCGCGCTGGTTCTCGGTATCCCCTTCGGCATTTTCGCCGCGACACATGCCGGCTCGATCATGGATGGTGCGGTTTCGGCGCTTGCCGCCCTCGGTGTGGCACTGCCAAACTTCTGGCTGGCGATGATATTGGTTGCATTGTTTGCGATCGATCTGCATTGGCTGCCGGCGACCGGCGCAGTGCCGTTGCGTGACAATCCCTCGCAAGCGTTACGTCATGCCACACTGCCGGCATTGGCATTAGCCGCTGGCGGCATGGCAGAGGTCGCGCGCCAGGTACGCGGTGCGCTAACTTTCGTGCTGCGCGCGCCGTTCGTGCGCACTTTGCGCGCCAAGGGACTGCCGGCAGCGACGATCGTTTGGCGGCACGGGATGAGAAATATTGCAGCACTCTTGCTAACCCTCGTCGCTTTGCTGTTCAACCGCATGCTCGGTGCGACTGTCGTGATCGAAACGGTGTTTGCCATTCCAGGGATTGGCAGCACGATGGTCGAAGCTGCGGTCGGCAAGGATTTCCCAATGGTCCAAGGCGTTGTGCTGGTGATGGCGCTATTGGTGATCGTAAGCAACTTACTCGTTGATCTTGTCATCGGTTGGATCGATCCACGTGGACGGCGGTCGGTTGGACCATGATACGTGGCCTTTCCCAGCGAATGCGGCGTCAACCCATAGCGGCTTTGGCTATCCTGTGGCTGACGGGCTTGGTGGTGCTTGGCTTCCTCGCGCCTTGGCTCGCCCCCGCTTCGCCGACGGCGCAAATTCCCTCCGAGATATTGCTTCCGCCGAATGCGCAACATTGGCTTGGTACTGACGACCTGGGCCGCGACGTACTTAGTCGCTTGATTTATGGCAGCCCGGTCGCACTCACGGCAAGTCTTCTTGCCGTTTCGGTCGCAGCATTGATCGGCGTGCCGTTGGGATTGCTGGCTGGATTTGCCGGCGGCTGGATCGACATGCTGATTGGCCGTATTGTTGATGCCATACTCTCGTTTCCGGCAATCATATTAGCGGTTGGGATCACCGGGGCGCTGGGTGCTGGCTTGATCGATGGTATGATCGCGGTTGGTGTGGTCTTTGCCCCGGTGCTGGCCCGCCTCGCGCGCGCAGAGACGAGGCTGGTGCGCGCAGAACCCTATGTCGAGGCAGCGCGCGGGTTTGGCGCCAGCACATTCT
>NZ_JBMFWJ010000093.1:0-3641 GCF_049965395.1 Acidibrevibacterium sp. | reverse complement strand
CAGACTTGTCGTTTTTATCCCTCTTGGCGGCACTTTGGCGCCAAGCAGGTATTTAAAGCTTGTCTTGATGCGAAGGATAAACCTAAAATCCACGAACAACAAGCAGAATTCAATTCCGCAGTGCGGAATTAAAGGAAGTGCGTTTCGTAGATTAAGCGTAGGGAGTGGCGCCGTGCGGCGCATCAGATGAAGCCTCAGTCCTCACGCGTCACATCAACCAGACAATCCCGCGGCAATGGTGGGCCACGGGAAGCGGTCCCCGATCGTGAATTCGTGAACGCCGTGGCGCGCGCGCTTGCCATTTTGCACAGCTTCGACGGCGCCGAGGTGGTGCTCGGCAATCACCAGATCGCGGCACGCACTGGTCTTGCGAAATCCACCGTCGCGCGTCTCACTCATACTTTGCTCCGTACCGGCCATCTCGCGCGAGTGCCCCACGGCGACGGCTATCGTCTCGGTATTGGCACGCTGACATTTGCCAGCACGGCATTGCGAGGTCTGGAGTTGCGCCGGGTTATCCGTGGCTGTCTCGTCGAGATTGCCGCCCTCGTGCCCGGCACGATCGGGCTTGCCGCACGTGATGGGCTGGAGATGGTCTATCTCGACTATGCCCGGGCCGCGCATGTGTTGAGCCTGCATTCCACCATCGGCTCGCGGGTGCCGCTCGCCGAGACTGCCGCCGGGCGCGCCTGGATCATCGCTCAGCCGCGATCCGAGCAAGAAAGCGTGTTGGCGTCGCTCGTGGAACGCGACGCTGCAGCGGCGCGCGCGCTCAGCACTTGGCTTGACGATTATCGGAGTCGCTTCACGCGCGATGGCTACGTCATTTCGTGCGGTGCGTGGAACCCTTACGTCAATGGAGTCGGCGTCCCAGTGTTTTTTCCCACCTATGGGGCAACAATGGTGCTTGTCGCGGGCGTGCTCGCAGCGGAATATGATCGGGAGCGGCTTGACCGCGAAGTGGCGCCGCTACTGCGTGATCTTGCGACCCGGCTCGGCCGTCTTGAAGATCAAGTTAAATGACGTCTGTATAGCGGGAGGTCGGGCATGAATTGGCAGCCGGAACTTGATGAATTGCGCCGGCGCGAGGCGATGGCACAAGCACTGGGCGGCGCGGAAAAGGTCGCGCGTCAGCACCAGGCTGGGCGGCTCGACGTGCGTGCGCGCATTTTACATCTCCTCGATCGCGGAAGTTTTCACGAGATTGGTGCCATCGCCGGTAAGGCGCAGTACGACGACAACAATGATCTTCTGTCCTTCACGCCCTCCAATTGCGTGATGGGCCGCGGCACCGTCGATGGCCGGCCGGTCGTGGTGGTGGGTGATGATTTCACCGTGCGCGGTGGCTCGGCGGATGCCACCATCCGTGAAAAACCCCTGCTTGCCGAACGTATGGCCAGTGAATTTCGCCTGCCGATCCTGCGCATCATTGAGGGTTCGGGCGGCGGTGGCTCGGTCAAGACGATCGAAACCACCGGGCGCGCTAACTTGCCGGGCGGTATCGGCTCAGCACTCGGTTTTTACTATGCTACCGCGAACATGGCGCTGGTGCCGGTAGTGGCGCTTGGACTGGGCTCGGTTGCCGGCCTCGGCGCCGCCAGGCTCGCGGCTAGTCATTATTCGGTCATGACGAAATCGTCGGCAATGTTTGTCGCCGGCCCTCCCGTGGTCGCCCGCCTCGGGCAGGCGCTCGGAAAACAAGAGCTGGGCGGCTGGCAAATCCAAACCCGGAGTGGCGCCGTTGACGATGCCGTCGAGACCGAGGAAGAAGCGTTCGCGCGCGCTCGGCGCTTCCTTTCCTACCTGCCAAGTTCGGTTTTTGAAGTGCCGCCGGTGATGGCCTGCGCCGACGATCCGGCCCGCCGCGACGAGGCCTTGATGGAGGCCATCCCACGCGATCCACGCAAAGTCTACAAAATGCGCCCGATCATCGAAACATTGGTCGATCACGGCAGTTTCTTCGAAACGGGCATGTTCTTCGGCCGTCCAATCATCACCGGACTTGCGCGCTTGCATGGCCGCCCCGTCGCCGTCATGGCAGGCGATCCCTATCATTATGGCGGGTCGTGGACCGCAGAGGCGTGCCAAAAAATCGTCCGCCTCATCGATCTCGCGGAGGTTTTTCATTTGCCGGTCGTACATCTTGTCGATTGCCCCGGCTTCATGATCGGGCTGGAGGCAGAAAAGACGGCGACAATCCGCCATGGCGTGCGCGCGATGGCGGCGATTAACCAATGCAGCGTGCCGTGGTGTAGCGTCATCCTCCGCAATGCCTTTGGTGTCGCAGGCGCCATCCATCAGCCGGCCGGTCGGCTCTCGCTGCGCTACGCCTGGCCTTCCGCGCGCTGGGGATCGCTCCCTCTCGAAGGCGGAATCGAAGCGGCCTACCGCGCCGAGCTTGACGCCGCGCCCGACCCCGAGGCGCGACGCCTCGAGATCGAGACGCGGCTCAACAAGCTGCGTTCGCCCTTCCGCACCGCCGAGAGTTTCTGGGTCGAGGAAATCATCGATCCCCGCGACACACGGCGCTTGCTTTGTGAATTCGCCGGCCTCGCCGGGCCGATTCTGACGCCGGGCCCGACCCATTTCGCCATCCGCCCCTGACCCAATACCCATTCGTCTCACCGATTTTGGCCACAAGGATCTCGATCATGCCGACAAACCTTCCTCCCGGTCAGCTCAAAATTGTCTCGGACCTCAACGCCTCCGTCTGGCGCGTGCTGGTCGCCGAGGGACAGGCTGTCGCGGCGGGAGAGACCTTGCTTCTGCTCGAATCGATGAAAATGGAAATCCCCGTTACCGCACCCGAAGCCGGCACCATCGTCGCCATTCTCGCCGCCGAGGAAACGGTGGTTAACGAGGGCGACCCGCTGATCGTCATGTTAAAAAATGTTGGCTGAGACGGTCTCAAACTTCTGGCCTCCCGCACCTTCGCTGGGTGCCGCTGTCATCCTGTAAGCATCCGCGGAAGGCCGCCTGTTTTTGGGGGATTGGGGTGCTCATAACGGCGCTCTTGTGCGCGTCGCTATGAGCGGGTGTCGGGATGGAGATTATCACGGGTGTGGAGCGCCGGCGTCGCTGGCGGGGTGAGGACAAGCTGCGGATTGTGGCGGAGGCGCAAGCGCCTGACGCAGTTTTTGCCGAGGCGGCGCGGCGGCGCAACTCGCGGCGGATGGTGGGGGTGATGCCGCGCTTTTGGCGGCTGATGAAAACGCGGGTCCGATCAGCATCGTGGCCGCGATAGCCGCAATCGACATAGGCACGGGCGATGGCGGTGCCAGTGATCCGCACATAGAGATGACTTTACTTGACCGGGAACCGCCGCACTTCAGGGTAGAACTGCGGCGCTTCTCTGCGATCGAACATGCCATAGTCACGCGCGACCCGTACCCGGCGCACACGCGCATCGTCGGGGATGGCGCCGCCCCGCTCGCCTGCTTCCGCTGCGGCCGCGTCGCGCCAGGATAGGAGTAGCAGCAGGTCGCCCGGGGTCAGGATAGCGTCGAACACATCCCAATCCACCAGACCGTCCGCGGCCGCGGGGAGGCCGAGACGGGCAGCGACCTCGTCGGCCGGGGCGCTCTCGGGCAGGTTGGATGGGCACTTCGCCTCGACGATGGATATGATTTTGCTTGCGCCTG
>NZ_JBMFWJ010000092.1:0-3721 GCF_049965395.1 Acidibrevibacterium sp. | reverse complement strand
CCCGTATGATAGGCATCGGGCCAGTTGCCGTGGTTTCCCTGCCGATTTCCCCCTGCTAAGCTTCGGCCATGAGAATCGGGAACCCGGACGGCGCCGTGGTTTCCCTGCCGATTTCCCCCTGCTAAGCTCCCACGGTAGCAATGCCTTGAATAAAAACTGCTTTCCGCCCCCGAAAGGGGGTGGAAAGCAGTTGAATTCAGGCCAATCACCGCGCTCATAACAGCACCAGTTGCGCCGAGCCTGGCCGCTCGCTCGGCTGCTTCTCGCCGAGCAGCAGGCGCATCCGGCCGTATTGCCGGTCGGTCACCTGCAAGGCCCGCACGCTGCCGACCGAGGGCAAATTCCGCGTCACCCGCGCGATGTGTGTCATCGCCCCATCCTCGCCCCGGCAGACGCGCGCGTAAACCGAGAATTGCAGCATCATGAACCCTTCATCTTTGAGGAAATTGCGAAACCGCGACGCCGCGCGACGTTGCTCCTTGCTGCCGACCGGGAGGTCAAAAAACACGAACAGCCACACGAACCGCACCTCCTCGGTTTTCATGGCAGGCCCTCGATTTCCGGCAGAACAAGCGCCGAAGCCCGCGCCGCCGCTATCGCCCGCGCCAGCGACACCGCCGCCATCTCGCTCGCCACCAGCGCGGTGACGTTTTCGTGCCCACAGCGTACCGGCTCAAGCAAAACGCCTGCGAGGGTCTGGCGATGGGCGCGGTTCAATTCGCCCTCCCGCCCCTCACCGCGATCGGCAAGCCGCCAGACCAGGGCATCGACGATCGGGCGAAACGGTTCGAGCAGGTCATCGGCGAGATTGAACGGGTTGAGCGCGCTCGCGTGGTGGAGGCCGAGGGCGGGCAGCAGCCCGGCCGCGACCAGGGCGCGCGCGACCGCCCCGCGCATCACCGCATAGCCATAATTCAGCATCGCGTTGCGGCGATCGGCGGCGTTTTCGCGCACGAAATCCGGGAACAGGCGCGGCCAGTAACGCCGTGCCGCCTGCGCCTCGATGTTGTCCGGATCACCCGGCGCGACGCGCAGAGCCATGGCGCGGAGCGGCGCAGCGCCGCGCCGATCGCCACACAGCGCAAGAACCGCCGCCTGATTGCGGAGTTTCGCCCGCGCCAGCGCCTGCCACAGACGCCGCCTCCGCCCAGCGCCGAGCGCTACCTGAAGCGCCGCGATCTCGGCCTGGCGATGATGGCGGTGAAAGGGTAGCGCGAGCCCGCTCGGGTGATGCCGCGCGTCGGTCACAATGAGGACGATGCCGGCCTCCATACAGGCGGCAAGCAGCGCCGTGGTCAGCGTCGCCTGTGGCGTATCGAGGATGATCCAGGCGATATCCTCGAGCGCGAGACGAACCTCGCCGTCCTCGCGCGCGACGACGCATTGGCCGTCGGCGAGCGAGAGCCGGCAGGGCTCGCTCAGGTGCAGACCACGCCATGCCATGTCCGGATTTCCCGCGGGATTTCCGAGACGCGCCCGAGGCGATCGACGGCGAATTTGCGGAAATCGAGCAGCGTTCGGGTGCCGAGGCCCCGCTTGACCGCCAGTGGATTTTGATGCTCGGCGAGCGTGATTGCCCCGGTCGAGCGGTCCAGCCCCTTGAAATAGCCGCGGATGATTTCGCCATCCGATTTGGTGATCTCGACCAAGCTGTTGCCGTAAAGGCTGAAGACAAAAGCGTATGTCTCGTCGATCCGGGGCCAGTTTTCCTCGTTCTTACCGCCATCCACCGCCCGGTCCGGTGGCTGATCCTGGGTCGCGATCTGATGCGGATAGACCGGAACGAGATAAAAGCGCCCCCGGCCCTTCGCGTCCTCGCGCCGGAAGATGTCGACACGGGCCATGTCGCCGCGATCGGCGCTGCCTGCGCGCACCGCGACCCCGGGTTTATCCTTGGTCGCAAGCCGGATTTTGCGGATCACATCGCCCTTGGGCGAGCGCGGCGGCGCATCCTTCGGTTTTCCCGCCGCGATCCAGGCGCGGAGTGCTTCAATGATCGCGCAATTGCGCCCGGCGTCCTTTACCTGATCGAGATCGGCGGGCGTCAAATCGGCAATGGCGCGGCGCTCGAACACGATGGTTTTCCCATCGCGCTCGCGCACCTGCTTGATCGTCGCCGCATGCGCCTCGCCGCGCGCGCGGTGGCGCTCGGCGCGGGAAACGAACACTTTTTCCACCGCCGCCACGACCTGCTCGCGAAAGCCCAGCCATGGCGGGTCAAGGTTGGCGAAATCCCGGCCCATTCCGCGTCGCTCGGAGTCCTGAAAGGCGCGGGTGAGGCGGTTGAGCATCGCCTCGCTGCAGGCCGCGACCACGATGGCATCGAGCGCGTGATGCCGGTCATCGGAGATGCGTTTGCCTTTATCGTCCTTTTTGAGAAATTCGAGCCCCCAGCCATGGCGCAGCTTTGCGGTCAGCGCGCCGGGGCGGGCGAGCACGTGACGGGTCTCGCGGTCGGGAAAATATTTGCGGGCGATGAGATCGAGCGCCAGCCGCGTCGCATAGCGCGTATCGCCGAGATTGCGTCCGCGGAACCGCTCCTCCACCTCGGCAGCGTTGCGGCGCAGATAATGGCCGCGCTTCTTGTGCCGCTTCATCGCCTTGCAGGAGTCCACCCGTGCCGCGAAACGCGCCCAGTCCTCGGCGGATTCCTCAGTGCTTAGCCACTCATAGGGCGTGCGGTCGCGCTTTTCGGCGTTGGCGCTTGCGAAACAAAGGGTTTTGTTGACGAAACTGTCATCGCCGAAGCGGCTCCAGGGGAGGATGTGATCGACCTGAACGCTGTTGTCGGCGCCGATCAGCGCCGCCGGTGGGATTTCCCGGTCGGTGTAGAGGCAGCGGCCATTCTGCTCTTTCCATAGTTCATAACGCAACAATTCCTCGCCCCCCGCCGCCGGCGGGCGGCCGAAGAGTTCGGCGAATTCCGCCCGCATGCGGTCGCGCTCCTTGTTGCGTTTCTCGATGCCGCTTTTGATTTCGTTCCGCTCCTCGGCACTTTTGCCGACATCGCGGGCGAGTTCGAGATGGACACGCTCCGGCAGGCCGAAATCCTGCACCAGCACCTTGACCTGCTTCAGCACCTCGCACACCGCTTTGCGTGCAATCGGGTTTTTTACGTCTTCGAGCCTCACTTCGAGGCGTGCGGCGTGATCGAAGCCCGCGGCAGCGCAGGCTTCAGAATAGACCATGCCGCTCGCGAGATGCGGCAATAGCTTGCGCGCAGCTTGCGCCGATATATGACCCGCGCCAGTGAAAGCATTGAACTTACCGGCCTCTGCCCCGGCAATCAGCACCGCAGCGAGATCGGGTTCAATCGGCAACGCCTTGATGCCGTCGCCGATCGAGCCGAGATCGGCGCGAAAAGTGAGGATGGCCGCGAGAGCATCGAGCGCCTCCGGCTGGCGGAGCAGAGATTGCCAGCCGACTTCCCCTACCACCTGCCGGATCGCGTAGCTTCCCTCGGCGGCATTGCCGGCGCGGGCCACGAAATCCTGGCTCTCGTCCTCGGGCGAGACATCGGCGAAGCGGATGGCGGGGAGAAGGCCAAGGCGCTTGCGGAGCCATTTCCAGGTGAGCTTCTTCTGCGCGCCGAAATCCGCCGCGACCTTGGCGATCTCCTCCGCCGAGAGGGCCCGCTCCTCGCCGTGGTCGAGTAGGCGGATCGCATTCAGCCGTGCATGGAGGCGAAAAAGCTCGAAAGCATGCGAACGCCGTGCGGCGC
>NZ_JBMFWJ010000091.1:0-3908 GCF_049965395.1 Acidibrevibacterium sp. | reverse complement strand
GGCAAACTGCTACCTATTTGTGTGCCGGATTAGTAAGACCAGGTGGAAAAACAGCCCCATCACTGTGTCAGAATCTTGGGTTCTTCCATGGAACCCGCATCGAGCGCCCATTTTTTGAGCAAGGCGGTTTCCACACCCGCTTTCTGCACCTCGACCAGCGCCGCCAAGATCGCATCACGGAATTCCCGTTTGGTTTTCGGCACCGCGATTCCGATCGAATACGGGAGAGTGACGGCAACCGCCTTGCTGAGCTTATCGGGATAGGCTTTGACCGCCTGATCAACGGTGTTCACGTCGTTGATGTAGGTATCGGCACGTCCGGCCAGGATTGCTTGAATACAATCGGCGTTATTGTCATAGAGCTGAAGGCTCGGTGCTGGCTTGCCGGCGGATTTGCAGATCGGCTCAAGGTTTTGCACCAGCGGCACTTCGACGAAACCGGTGTTTTCGGCGGCGGTATCGCCACAGAGCGATTGGTTGATGCCGGTGATATGCTTGGGATTGTCCTTGACCACCAGAACACCATCAAACACTTTGGAATAGGTGATGAAATCGGCCGCTTTGGCGCGTTCGCTGGTGGCGTAGATGTCGGAAATCACGATATCGGCCTGGCCGCTCTGCAATGTCGTCAAAAGCGCTGCGAACGTCACCGGCTTATAGGTCAGCTTGAAGCCGAGGCATTCGCCGAGCGCTTCGGCGAGATCTATATCGAAGCCGAT
The DNA here is from genome assembly GCF_049965395.1 of Acidibrevibacterium sp. Lineage (NCBI taxonomy): Bacteria > Pseudomonadati > Pseudomonadota > Alphaproteobacteria > Acetobacterales > Acetobacteraceae > Acidibrevibacterium > Acidibrevibacterium sp. The sequence continues at coordinate 3,189 of NZ_JBMFWJ010000091.1, read as the reverse complement.
ATAATGGCTCGGATCGTTAGGATCGAGCGCCTCATAACCCGGCGTATGCGGGTTCAGCGCATCGACCAGGGTCTTGCCCTTGAACATCGGGTATTTCGCCTGCAACGCATGGCAGGCGGCATTGTCTCCAAGCCCTGCGGCCCGCGCGCGCGGCGCCGCGAGCGCGACAAGCAGGCAGAGGGCACCAATGAGTGTCGGCTTCGCGAACGGGATAGTGCGCTTTAGCTGGGCAATGAGGAATGTCATGGCATCTCCTGCCGGCATGGGTGAAGCTCTTAGAGGTCTCATCCAAAAAGCAAAAAGCATGCCATTCCTGGAGATGATGTGTGTCGTCCGCGCGCCACCGCCCGAGGCTTCATCGTTGGCCTCAATTTTGCTTAGTTTGCTTCAGTGAGTAGTTCAACAGGGCTTTCTTTGCATCGCGTCTGCCACACAATGGGAACCGACAAACACCATGCCCCTCCCGAAATCCTTGCGCCATAGCACACATGACATCTCGCGCGCTCTTGCCGTCGCCGCCTTCCTGTTTGCGCCGCATTTCGCCGGCGCGGCCGAACCGGCGCCGATTCCGGTCGGTCTCGTCGCGGCACTTTCGGGTCAGTCGGCGGCCTCGGGTGAAGCGATAACGCGCGGGCTCGCGGTCGCGATCGACGAGATCAATCAGGCAGGCGGCGTCCTCGGGCGCCCCGTGGTGCTGGTGCGGCGCGACGATGAATCGAATCCAGGCAAGGGAATCGCGGCCGCCCGCGAATTGATCTCCCGCGAGCATGTGGCTGCCTTTTTCGGTGGCATCGATACCCCGGTCTCGATCGCCCTCGTGCCGATCGCGAACAAGGAGAAGGTGCCGTTCCTCGGCGTTTGGGCGGCGGGCACCGGCATCACGCATAACGGCGCCAACCCGAATTACGTCTTTCGTGTCTCCGCCGTCGACGCCCTGGTCGATCAGAAGCTGCTCCGCTACGCCGTCACCGCTGCCCACGCGCAACATCCCGGGCTCATGCTGATCGACAACCCTTGGGGAGAGTCGAACCATGCCGGGCTCGAGGCCGCCGCCAAATCGGCTAACGTGTCGCTCGCCGGCGCCGAGAGTTTCGAGTCCGGCGATACCGACATGATTGCGCAGCTGACACGTCTCAAAGCAGCGGGCGCAGACGCCATCATCCTGGTCGGCAACGCGGCGCCGGCAGCCGAGGTAATCCGTTCGCTCGACCGCATGGGCTGGAACGTTCCGGTGATTTCGCATTGGGGGATTTCCGGCGGCCGGTTCCCCGAACTCGCCGGGCCGTCGGCGACCAAGGTTGCTTTCGTCCAGACCTACAGTTTTTTCAAAGCGAGCCCGAGGGGTGAGATGGTGCTGGCCGAGCTCGAGAAGAAATATCCCGCGATCAAGGGGCCGGCGGATGTCATCGCCCCGGTCGGTACCGCTGATGCCTATGACGCGATGCATCTTCTCGCGCTCGCCATCGCCAAGGCGGGATCGACCGAGGGGCCGGCGATCCAGGCCGCGCTCGAAGCCCTCCCCCCCTATGACGGGCTGATTAAGCGCTACGCGCCCGCCTTCACTGCCGGCGATCACGATGCTCTCGACGCCGATGATTACATCATGGTGCATTTCGCCGAGAACAAGATCGTGCCCGTGGATTAAGCGGGATGCTCGCTACTTGGCTCGTCAGCGGGCTTGCGATCGGCGCCATGTATGGGCTACTCGCGCTCGGCTATCATGTCACCTGGGTGGTGTCGCGGAGCGTGAATTTCGCGCAAGGCAGCGTGATGATGCTGGGCGCGGTGATCACCTTCGCGATGGCGGTGACCGCCGGCTGGCCGATGCCATTTGCGATGGCCGTGGCGCTGGTTGGTTGCGCCGGGTTCGGAGTGGTGTTGGAGCGTGTCGCAGTACGGCCATTTCGTGCCCGCGGCTCGGAATCCTGGCTAATGGCGACGGTCGCGGCCGGGATGCTGGTCGAAAACTCGGCTATGTTTCTGTTCGGCAAAGAGCCTCGCGGCATGCCATCGGCGCTGGCGCGGTATCCGTTGATGCTGTTCGGGGTCGGCGTGTTACCGCTTCATATCGTGATCCTCATAGTTGGGCTCGGCCTCGCCGGTATGTTCTTGTGGGCAACGCGGGCGACCCGTTATGGCAAGGCTCTGCTCGCCGTGATGCAAAACCCGCGCGCTGCTCAATTGATGGGCATCGATGCGGCGAAGGTTACGGTTTTTGCCTATGCCCTGTCCTCCACCTTGGCCGGGCTCGCCGGCATTCTTACAGCCCCGCTCACCCAGATCTCGGCAGACATGGGCTTCGTTTTCGGTATCAAGGGATTTGCTGCCGCCATTCTCGGTGGCCTGGACAATCCTTGGGGCGTCGTGCTCGCTGGACTATTGCTCGGCCTCGCCGAAGCGTCTGTCACCTTGTTCGCCGGCTCCGGGGCAACGGTGATGGCGAGTTTCGGCCTCGTCATTCTGGCGCTCTATTTCCGCCCGCACGGTCTTTTCGGCCGGGCGGAGACGCGCAAGGTCTGACATGCGCGGCTGGCGAGGATTATCTGTCGTGGCAGGGCTCGGGCTGGCCGCCGTGCTCGCGCTTTCGGCGGTATGGTTCGATGATTATCAAGCGCTGATACTCGGTGAGGTCGGCATCGTCGTGATCATCGGCGTCGGCCTCAACGTCCTGATCGGTCTTGCGGGACAGATCTCGATCGGCCAGGTGGCGTTTCAGGCGATCGGCGCCTACGCCGTCGCCCTCGTCACCGCCAGGGCGCCTTCGCTGTTCTGGCCAGCTCTCGCACTCGGCGTTGCGCTCGCGGCGTTGTGCGGCTTTCTGCTTGCCTTGCCGGCGATGCGGCTCAAAGGGCCCTATCTCGCCATGATCACTATCGCTTTCGCATTCGTCGTCGAGCACGGCATCATCGTCGGCAAAGCCCTGACCGGCGGTGCCAATGGTATCGCCCTCGGTGCAGGCGTGCCACTCCCCTGGGGGGACGCGCAGGCACAGGCGCAGGCGGCGCTGATCGTGCTGGTCGCGGCCGCTAGCGTTCTTGCCTATGCCGTGCTCGCCCGGAGCCGGCTTGGTCTCGCGCTTGCCGCGGTTAGAGACAGCGAAACCGCAGCAAACGCGATCGGGCTCAATCCGGTCGCGCTGAAATGCGTCGCGTTCGCCATTGCCGCGGGGCTCGCCGGGCTTGCCGGCGG
>NZ_JBMFWJ010000090.1:0-3938 GCF_049965395.1 Acidibrevibacterium sp. | reverse complement strand
TTGCCCGCCCGCGCGCGCGGCGCACCGGGGCTCTGCCAACGGTCGCGCTCATCGGCGAACTGTTTCCCGCCGATCCGGTCGGCATCGCGGCGCTGCTCGCGCCGATGGGGCTCGGTGTCGCGCCGCCACTCCCAGCACGCGAATGGCGCGATCTCTACGCGGCGCTCGATAGTGTCGCTGCCGCCGCGGTGCATCCGTTTTATACCGCCTCGGTGCGCGAATTCCATGCCGCTGGCCGGCCGGTGGTGGGATCGGCACCGGTTGGCCTCGCGGGAACCGCGGCCTGGCTCGAAACCCTCGGACGCGCCATTGGCATTGACGCTGCTGCCATCGATGCCGCCAAGGCTGCCGCTCTGCCGAAGATCACCGCCGCGCTCGCTGCCCATCCGCTTGCGGCGCGCATCATCGTCTCGGGCTATGAAGGTTCGGAATTGCTGGTCGCCCGCCTGTTGATCGAGGCGGGCGCGGAAGTGCCGTATGTCGGCACCGCATGTCCGGCGACCGAATGGAGCCAAGCCGACCGTGACTGGCTCATCGCCAACGGCGCGCATGTGCAATATCGCGCCTCGCTCGAGCAAGACGTCGCTGCGATGCGCGCGGCGTGCCCCGATCTCGTGTTCGGCACCACGCCACTTGTGCAGAAAGCAAAGGAATCCGGTATTCCCGCGGTCTATTTCACCAACATTGTCTCGGCGCGGCCGCTATTTGGCGCAAGCGGTGCGGCAGCTCTCGCCGAGACCGTCACCACGCAGCTTCGCGGGCGCGAACGCTTGGCGCGCATGGTGTCGTTCTTCGATGCGGTGGGACGCGACGAGGCGTCGGGCTATGGCTGGGCGGATGTGCCGAAGGCGCCGCCAGGTGCCCGTGAGCGCGCCCGCTCGGCGCGCCTGGCGCGAAGCCGCGCCGCCGAAGCGGTCGGGAGCTGACGATGTTGGTGCTCGATCATGATCGCGCCGGCGGCTATTGGGGCGCCGTTTATGCCTTCAGCGCGGTGCGCGGCCTGCGGGTGGTAATCGATGGCCCGGTCGGCTGCGAAAATCTGCCCGTCACCGCGGTCCTTCACTACACCGACGCGTTGCCGCCACACGAATTACCGATCGTCGTCACCGGGCTCTCGGAAGACGCGCTCTCGATGAATGGCACCGAGGTGGCGATGCGGCGGGCGCGCGAGACGCAGGATCCCGATATGCCCGCCGTGGTGGTGACTGGCAGCATCGCCGAGATGATTGGCGGCGGCGTGACGCCGGAGGGGACCAATACACTTCGCTTCATTCCGCGCACTATCGACGAGGATCAGTGGCAGAGCGCGGATCGCGCGCTCAATTGGTTGTGGACGGAATTTGGCGCCAAGCGCGGCCGCAGCCGGCGGCGCGAGGAACGTTCGCCCGCCAGCAAGCCGCGTGTGAACATCATTGGGCCGATCTATGGCACGTTCAACATGCCCTCTGACCTCGCCGAAGTTCGGCGCCTCGTCGAAGGGGCTGGCTGTGAGGTGAATCTGGTCTTTCCGCTCGGCTGTCATCTCGAGGAGATCCCGCGTCTCGCAGACGCCGACGTCAATATCGTCATGTATCGCGAATTCGGTCGAAAACTCTGCGAGGCGTTGGATCGCCCCTATCTTCAGGCACCAATCGGCTTGTTTTCGACGACTCAGTTCCTGCGCCGGCTCGGCGAGGTGGCGGGATGCGACCCCGAGCCCTTCATCGAGCGCGAAAAACACACGACGATCAAGCCAATCTGGGATTTGTGGCGCAGCGTGACACAAGATTTCTTTGCCTCCGCGTCTTTCGCGGTGGTGGCGAGCGAAACCTACGCCCAGGGTCTTCGCCGCTTTCTCGAGGGCGAGATGGGTATTCCATGCCGCTTCGCGATTTCCCGCCGCCCTGGCATGAAGCCCGACAATGAGGCCGTCCGCGCGGCGCTCCGTGAAAAAATGCCTCTGGTACTCTATGGATCCTACAACGAGAGGATGTATGTCGCTGAACTCGGCGGCCGCGCCGTTTACATTCCCGCATCCTTCCCCGGCGCGATCATTCGTCGTGCCACCGGGACACCGTTCATGGGGTATGCCGGCGCGACCTATCTCGTGCAGGAATTTTGCAATGCGCTGTTTGACGCGCTGTTTCATGTTTTGCCATTGGCGAGCGAACTCGATCGCGTTGATCCGACGCCGGTACCAGCGCGCGGCCAGGGCGCATTGCCGTGGGAGGCGGAGGCGCTCGATCTGCTCGAGGCGCATGTCGCGGCAACCCCGTTTTTGGTGCGGATCTCGGCGACCAAGCATGCCCGCGAGCGGATTGAGCGCGAGGCGCGCGCGGCGGCAGAGGAGCGCGTCACGGCAGCGCGCGCACGACGCGCGCTCGATGAGCTAATGGCGGGTGTCGCATGAAACGCGCGCTTGCCGGAACGTCCACCTGGCGTCGCCGGGTGGCGCATCTGTCACGGCCGATACGGCCGCGACGATCCCCGCCGCGCGGGACATGCGCGGTAGAGGCCGCAAGGCCGTTACGGAGGAGAAAGTAATGTCGAGTAGTACCACACCACGGCCGGGATCGTTATCCGGTCTGACCGATGAGGAGGCGAGGGAGTTCCACAGTATCTTCATGTCAAGCTTCATCGTGTTCCTCGTCGTTGCGATCATCGCGCATATCCTGGCCTGGATTTGGCGCCCGTGGCTTCCGGGCGTGCATGGTTATCAGACCGGGATGCTCGATCATGCGCATACGCTTATCGGACACGCGATCACTTTCCTTACCTGATGGAGAGCGACATGTACAAGATTTGGCTGCTCTTCGACCCAAGACGCGCATTGATCGCGCTCTTCGTTTTTCTGTTCGCGCTCGCGCTGCTGATCCACTTCATCCTGCTGAGTACAAATCGATTCAACTGGCTGGATGGACCACAGCCGACGATGTCTGCACCGCAGAACTCCGCGTTGCCGGCGTCGAAGGGTTAAGTGCGTGAGGCCAACGCCTGCTTACGGCGCTGGCTGACGAGGCCTTTGTCTTACGTCTTGGCTATGCCCAAACACGGGCGGGCGTGGGTGGTATGGTGCGCCGCTCGCGCCCGTCTCCTGGACGACGCGCCGCGATGGTCGCGGCACCACCGGTCGATCGGAGGACCCAGAGATGGCGATGTTGAGTTTCGAAAAAAAATATCGAGTACGAGGCGGAACTTTGCTCGGCGGCGATTTGTTCGATTTCTGGGTGGGGCCGTTCTATGTCGGGTTTTTCGGTGTCACGACGATTTTCTTTGCCGCGCTCGGCACGGCGCTGATCGCTTGGGGCGCCGCATTACAGGGCACAGGCAATATCTGGCGCATCAGTATCGCGCCGCCGCCGCTGAGCGTCGGTCTTGGTCTCGCGCCGCTGGCGCAGGGCGGTCTCTGGCAACTGATTACCATTTGCGCGATTGGCGCTTTTGTGTCCTGGGCACTCCGTCAGGCGGAGATCGCACGCAAGCTTGGCATGGGCCTCCATGTCCCGTTTGCCTTTAGCTTCGCCATTTTTGCCTATGTCAGCCTGGTGGTGATCCGCCCGCTTTTGCTCGGCGCCTGGGGGAACGGTTTTCCCTACGGTATCATCAGCCATCTCGATTGGGTTTCCAACGTCGGCTATCAGTATTTGTCGTTTCATTACAATCCAGCACACATGCTGGCGATCACTTTCTTTTTTACCAATGTGCTGGCCCTTTCGCTGCATGCCTCGCTCGTGCTGTCGGCGATCAACCCGCCGGCCGGCGAGACGGCGAAGACCGCGGAACATGAAAATACATTCTTTCGTGATGCCATCGGCTATTCGATCGGCACACTCGGCATCCATCGGCTCGGCATGTTTCTCGCGATTTCCGCCTCATTCTGGAGCGGCATCTGCATTATTCTGAGCGGTCCGTTCTGGACCCAAGGCTGGCCGGCTTGGTGGAGCTGGTGGTTGAACCTG
>NZ_JBMFWJ010000089.1:0-4049 GCF_049965395.1 Acidibrevibacterium sp. | reverse complement strand
CGCCGGGTTCGGCGGTCAGATCGACTGCCGGGGTCATGTCGGATCGTTTCAGCATCTGCGGTTCTCCTTTCCGCAAGGAGAGAGCCTATGCGCGGCGATGACGGGCGCATTGATCTCGGTCAACCGGCGCCGCGCCGCCACGAACGAAGTCGGCCGCATCAGCAGATCCGCGGCAGTTGCTCCCCGCTCATGAGATCGAGAACGCGAAGCCCGCCGATCGTCGCCGCCAGCACGCGCCCGCGCCCGGTTGCGGCGCCAACCCGCCCGATCACCGCGCGCGAGATCGAGCCCGCTCGCCGCGATCTCGCCCATGCCGCGCCAGACGCGCGGCGCAGGCACGAACACGCGCCGCAGCGCCGCCTGTGCGGCGGCGTTGCCGCCGTCACGAACCGAACGCGCATAGCGATTTTCCACCTCGGCGCGGCCTTCCTCCAACTGACTGAGACAGGCCAGCAGATCCTGCAACAAATCGACCGGCTCGAACCCCGTCACCACGATCGGCACGCCAAAGCGGCGCGCGATCGCCGCGTATTCGCCATAGCCCATCACCGTGCAGACATGCCCGGCGGCGAGAAAGCCCTGCACCGGATTGTCCGGCGCGGCGAGCAGCGCCTCGATCGCCGGCGGCACCCGAACATGCGCGCAAATCAGGCTGAAATTCGCGAGATTTGCCGCCCCCGCCCACAACACCGCGATCGCGGTCGCCGGCGCCGTGGTCTCGAACCCGACGGCGAGGAACACCACCTCGCGCGCCGGATTGGCCTTGGCGAGCGCCAGCGCATCCAGCGGTGAATAGACCATCCGCACATCTGCCCCACGCGCTTTCGCGCCCAATAGGCTGCCCGCCGTGCCCGGCACGCGCAGCATGTCACCGAACGAACAGAGGATCACACCAGGCATGGCGGCGAGCGCGATCGCTTGATCGATGACCTCGGCCGCGGTCACGCAGACCGGGCAGCCCGGGCCGTGCAGCAGCGTGACCGGATCAGGCAGCATCTAGTCGATCCCGTGGCGCAACAGGGAATGCGTGTGCCCGCCGCAGATTTCCATGATCGTCCAGGGGCGCGTGACCCGCGCGCGGATCGCCCCGGCCAGACGCCGCGCGGCGCCGGGATCGCGGTATTCGTCGAGATATTTCATGCCGCGTCCTCCGCCAGCGTCGCGAGGGCGGCGAGCATGCGCGCGGTTTCCTCCGCGTCCAGCACCGCGATCGCGACGCCGGCATGCACCAGCACGTAATCGCCCACCCGCGCTCCCGGCGCGAAGGCGAGCGCGATCTCCTTGACGATGCCGCCGAACGCGACGCGGGCAGAGCGGGTCAGCGCATCGTCGCCGAGGATGGCGAGAACCTGGCCGGGAACCGCGAGGCACATCAGACGTTCTCCTCGATCAGCGGGGCGGCGGCGAAGGCGATCTGGCCGACGGCGAGGCCGCCATCGTTCGGCGGCACAAGGCGATGGCGGAACGGGACGATGCCGGCCGCGCGCAGCCCGATCACCGTGTGCTCCGTCAGCCGGGCATTCTGGAAACATCCGCCGGTGAGCAGCACGCGGCGCGCGCCCAGCCGTCGCGCCACCGCGACGATCGCCTCGGCCAGCTCGACATGGAAGCCGGCGGCGAGCGGACCCGGGCGCAGACCGGTGGCACGTCCGGCGAGCAGGGCGGCGAGCGTCGGCCGCCAATCGACCACCAGCGGGCGATCGCCGTTCACCTCCGGAGCCGGCAGCGGCGCGGCTTCCGCCCCCGCAGCGGCGGCTTCCAGCGCCATCGCCGCCTCGCCCTCGAAGCTCGCGCGCCGGCAGAGATCGAGCAGGGCCGCGATGGCGTCGAATAGTCGCCCGGCGCTGCTGGCGAGCGGGGATGCGACGCCGCGCGGCAGCATGACGCCGAGACAAGGCACGCCCGGCGCGACGCACGGCGCCAGCGCCGCTGCCGCTTTGGCGCGAGCAGCACGATCGGCGCCGCCGGCGAGGTCAGCGCCGCCTGTTCGCGCGGTGAAATGTCGGCGAGCGTCCTCGCCGTCTCGAGATCGGCGAGCATCACCGCGAACGGTTTGCGCGGCCGGCGTTTGCGGGCCCGCAACGTGGCGACCGCCGTCTCGCTGCCGGCATCGACCAATAGCTGAAACCCGCCGAGGCCCTTGAGGGCGAGGATTTTGCCAGCGCGCAACGCCGCGATGCCGGCGGCGAGCGCCGCCTCGCGTGTCGCGAGCTGCGTCGCACTCGCATCCTACAGCGCAAGCTGCGGACCGCACGCCCCGCAGCACATCGATTCCGCATGAAAGCGCCGCGCGGCGGGATCGGCATACTCCGCGGCACAGGCGGGGCAGAGCGGAAAGTGGCGCAAACTCGTGCGCGCGCGATCGTAAGTCAACGCCTCGATCACGCTGTAGCGCGGCCCGCAGGCAACACAGCTGATGAAGGGATAGCGATGGCGGCGGTCGGCGGGATCGTTGATCTCGCGCAAGCAATCGGCACAGGGAGCGAGATCGGCCATGATCGTTGCCGTCCCGGCTGCCTCGACCGCGCTCGCCACGACGGCGAAGCCGGCATCGCCACGGGGTGCGATCGCTGCCACCTGCCGTGCCGTCACTTTTGCGTTGCGCGGCGCGTGCTCGGCCAAGCGATCGAGAAAAATGCGGAGCATCGGGGCGCTGGCCTCCGCCTCGATCAGCACGCCGCCGCCGTCGTTTTTGACGAAGCCGGTGATCCCCATCTCCCGCGCCAGCCGATAGACGAAGGGGCGAAAGCCCACCCCCTGGACCGCGCCGGCGAGCGCGATCCTGAGCCGCTCTGGCGCTGCCGCGGCCATCGCCGCTCAGACCTCCAAAACCAGGCTTTCGAGGCGCAGATGCAACGCATCGGGATCGCTGGGATCGTCGGATTCGACAAGGCACAATGCCGCGCCTTCGGCGACACCGCCGCGCGATTCATGCGCGAAATGCTCGCGAAAATGCGCCGCCGCCGCGTGCTCGATCCGTCGGATCAGACACGCACCAAGCCGGTTGCATGCATCAGAGCAAGCCTCCCTCAGTTCCGCCGCGATCATCGCTGCCACCGCCTCGGCCGCGCCGGCGACCGGCGCCGAGAGTGCCGCGCCATGATCGAACCGCGCCGCCTCGATCGCGAAGATCGTCAGCCGCGCCGGCAGCCGGCCGAGGGTGCGCGCGAGTTCCAGCACCTCCGCGAGACCAAACGCATGCGTCGAGCCGAGCGCGAGATCGCGCGGCAGCGGGCCAAGGCTCGGGTCGAACCGGTGGATGCGCCCCGGCTGCGTCAGCGGTGCTGCGGCATCGATCAGCACGACGCGCTCCGCCTCGGCCCAATGGTCGAGCAAAGCGAGCATGTCTCCCCCGGCTTCGATTACCGCGATCCCCGGCATGCCAAGCGCGCCCATGCGGCGCGCGACAAGGAGCCCGACGGCATCGTCGCCGCGATCGGGATTGCCGAGACCGATGACCACGGGGCGCGGGCTCATCGGCGCCGTATCTCAAGGCGCAGGAAATGGGTCGAGCACGAAATACAGGGGTCGTAATTGCGGATCGCTTGTTCGCAATGATCGCGGAGTTCGGACTCGGCGAGCGCGAGGTCGCGGGTGGCGATGATCCGGAGATCGTCCTCGATCGTCGCCTGGTTCTGTGAGGTCGGCGGCACGATCCGTTCTGCAAGGATCATGCCCGCGGCATCGAGGTCATAGCAATGATAAAGCAGGCCGCGCGGCGCCGCGGTTGCGGCGATGCCAACGCCGGCGCGCGGCGCGACGGCGACCGAAGGTGCCGCGGGCGGATGGTATGCGGCGATCAGGCGTTCGGCTTCCTCGCAAGCATAGACCAGTTCGAGCGCGCGGACGATGATGCTTCGGAACGGATTGGCGCAGCCCTCGCCCACGCCGAATTCCGCCGCCAGCGCCTGCACCGAGGGGCTGAGCCGGTCGAAATTCAGATTGAACCGCGCGAGTGGGCCGACGACATAGTTCCTTCCCGCGCCGATCGTCGATTGCAGCGCGGTGGAATAGGCGACGTGGCGTTCGGCAAACGCGCTGTCTTAATC
>NZ_JBMFWJ010000088.1:0-4339 GCF_049965395.1 Acidibrevibacterium sp. | reverse complement strand
ATCTGCTGGTGTTTGGCACCAAGGCGCAATTCAGCCGCCGCGAACAATCGATCAACGACCATGTAATTTTGCTCCACGCGGTAATTGACCAGTTCCGCGCCGCCTTGCGCGCCAATCACCCATAGCGGCGGCATGTCTCCCGCAGAAATGCCTGGCGGAAATTCGATAAATACTTGTCGCCCGTCATCGAAGGCGCGGATTGGTCGCCAGGGCGGATGTGCGCCCTCGATCCGATACCGAAAATTCAGCGCGTTGATGTTTACGCCAGCGATAATTGGCGCTGCAGTTTCGCTCGCTTGGTTCTGGCGACGGAGTGCGAAGAGTTCATCCTCCGGATAGGTCCAGGACACCGCCGCCATATAGGTTTTTGGATCGGAGTGAAGCTCGATATGATAGGTGCGACGGTCGGTGTTGATTACCAGATTGGTGTTCAGGCCCGCTTGGGTCGGTTTGACCAGAATATGAACGCGGCGTTTTGCGCCGGTGCCGCTCTCGGTGTCGCCGATAATCCAACGAATGGTATCACCAGCGGCAACTGGACCTGAGCCCGTTAGGGTTTCGCCGCGCTGGAGCGCAAGATCGGTAATCTCGCCCGGCGCCGCATAGACTTGGTAGAGCGCGCCCTTGGCCCAGGGATAGACCTGGATGGCATTGATATAGTCGCGCCGGGCTGGCTGCACGCGGGCCGCCGCGTTGCCCTCATCGACGCGCAGACGGGGATTGGCCGGTTCTTGCGCTCGCGCCGATCCAGAGTTTTGTGCGCCTCCAATCGGTTTGAGTTGGCATGGGAGCGGAAGCAGTTTGGGCAGCTCGACGATGCGCACCGGTTTAGGCGGGTTTGGCTGCAAGACCGCTTGTTTGGGCACGGAATTATAGGTGATCTCGGGTGGTTTCCAGCGCGGCGCGGAACAGGCGGCGAGCATCAATGGAACAAAAACGAGAGCAAAACGGATGGAACGCATCAGTCAAACTCCTTGGACCAGTTGAGGGCGGTGATGTAGATGCCGAGCGGATTGTTGCGGAGTTGGGTCGCGGTCGTCGGCTGGCGGAGCGTAATGGTGAGGATCGCGCTCCAGCGCTGGGTGGAGGTCAGCGCGTCATCGGCATAGTGGCTTTCCACCCAGACCACCCGGAAGCTGTTTTGGGAGGCACGGATCACGCTCACCACCGAGACCGAAACCTGTTTGTGCCCCACCTTGGAAAACGGCTTGCTGGCTCGGGCATAGGTGCTGAGCGCAAGGGCACCTTTGTCTGTCACGTAGTGATAGGCATCGAGCCAGTTTTGGCGGAGCACGATAGGGTCGTCCGGGATGCTGCGCACTTCGGTGATAAAATGGGCGAGATACCAGGCGATCTGCGGATCGGTCGGTTGGTAGGCGGCGGTGGCTGGGCCGATGGCTTGGGCGCGGCCGAGCTTATCGACCTGCACCACCCAGGGCGTGATGGTGCCCTGCGCGGATTGCCAAACCAGACCGCCCGCCAGCCCCGCGCTCATGATCAACATGCCGAAGAAAGCGAGCCGCCAGTTTTTTGCCTGAACGCGCGCGGAGCCTATGCGCTCGTCCCAGACTTGACCGGCGCGCTGATAGGGCGTCTCGGGTTCGGGTGTTTTGCCATAGCGCACGGTCGGGCGTCGGAACATTTTTACTCCTCGGAGAGATCAACGCCGCTGCCGCTGGAGGGCGAATCACCCGAGCGGATGGCGTGGTTGGCGGCTGAAGCACCACGATTTATTTGTTCGCTCCGCCTCATGCGTTTGGCCCAGGCCGGCGGGTTGGAAGCGCCGTTATTTGCTGCTGCCCCGTTTCTTGCGCTGGCGCCGGAACCTGTTGCAGCGGCTGAGCCCCCTGATCCAGATGATCCTCCTGTTCCGCCCGATCCACCCGAACGCATCGCGGTGACGGCGCGTCCGCCGCTTGCAAAACTCTCACGCATGCTGTTGGCCGCGCGACGGAGTGGGCTGATCGCGGCTGAGCCAGCTGCACCGACAACGCCGGACAGGCCGCCCGCGCTGTAGGCGGTGGTGGTCGCCCCGGCGAGGGCTGCACCGCCACGCGCAGCTCCTGCAACCGTGCTGCCTGCCACGCCCACAGCGCCAAGACCGGCGGCAGCGAGACCGACGCCGGCAGCACCGACACCGGCAACGGCGAGGCCGGTGCCCACGGCAGCGCCTGCGCCGAGCTGTGGCCCGCCTGCGATCAGGCCATTGGCGATGCCTGGGCCGAAGATCGACAAGGCCAGCAGCGAAAGTGAGGCGAGGATCAGGGTCAAGGCATCGGCGATCGTCGGTGAATTGCTGATGCCTGTCGTGAGCTGACCAAACACCGTCGAACCAATGCCGAGGATCACGGCAAGAACCAGAATTTTGACGCCGCTGGAAACGACGTTGCCAAGCACTTTTTCCGCCAGAAAGGCAGTGCGTCCGAACAGGCCAAACGGCACCAGGACAAAACCCGCGAGCGTGGTCAGCTTGAATTCGATCAGGCTGACAAAGAGCTGGATCGCCATGATGAAAAAACTCAGCACCACGATCAGCCATGCGAGGAGCAAAATGGTGATCTGGATGAAATTATCGAAAAAGCTGACATAGCCCATCAACCCAGCAATCGAGGCCAGAATGGGCATGCCTGCGGTAATGCCAACCTGGGCAACACGGCCCGGCTGCAGAAGCTGGGCCGACGTGAGCGTGTTCCCGCCTGCCTCGAGACCGAGCCCGGCGAACGAATGAAAAATAATTGCGGCGAGATTATTGAAATTGCCGATGATGAAGGCGAATACGCCGATATAGAGCGTCTTCTTGATCAGCCGGGCGAGAATGTCCTCATCAGGTGCAAGGGTCCAGAACAACCCCGCGAGCGTGATATCGATGGCGATCAGGATGCCGGCGAGCCAATGCACATCGCCCTGCACCAACCCGAAGCCGGAATTGATATACTGGGTGAAGACCGCGAGAAAACGGTCGATGATGCCGGTGCCGCCCATGGCTTACGGCGCTTCGGATTTTGGCGGAGCGGTTTTTGCGCCCGTTACGGATACCTTGGGCAAATCAGAAGTCTTGGTGATGTTGGCTGTGGAGGTTGCGGACGTGGCGGCGGTGGTCGCACCGGAGCGAACTGCCCGATAAGAGAAAAAATGGTTTTGCTCCGTCTTCCAGGCGGCGAGGCATTGCCGGTTTTGGGCCGCCGCCATGCCAATGGCCTGACAATGCGCCAACTCGGCGGAGAGATTGTTCGATCCCTGCGCGGTAACGGAGCGAAAAAGCTTATGCGCTTTTTCTCGCTGCTGGAATTGCAAGGCTACGAAAGTAATTGCGCCCGCGACTAACGCATAAGCTGCCCCGCGCGCCCATCGTTTTTTTGCTCCTCGATAACGGGCGATCATGGGAACATATGAACGGTCTGGGGTTGGTAGCTCGGCCCATAATTCAGGAACCGCGAAAGCTGCTGCTGGGCCTGCTCTTTGCTCTCGATATGCATCGCCGCTTGTAAGCTTTCAGCACGGGCCATTGAGGCCATGACGGCGGTCAATTGGGAAAGCTGGGTGGTTTGAAGCGCCAGGAGCTGGTTACCCGATTGCGCGGCCTGCAGTGCGCCGGTAGCGGCTTGGCTGGAAGAGACCAACGCATCAACCTGGGTGCTGGTGGCGTTGAGATTCTGCACCACACCGGCCTGCACCCGCATCGCATCCTGATAGCCTGCCAACGCATTTTCCCAACGCGTGTGGGCATCGGCGAGCAATTGCTGCGAGGATGTCGCACTGGAATAGGCTTGCGGATAGGTCTGGGCAAAAGCCTGGTTGATGGTGGAGACGTCGTAGCCAATGTTCTGTGCCTGCGCGAGCAATTGCTGGGTTTGGTTGATGGTTTGCTCCAGCTCGGCGAGCGAGGAGTATGGCAGGCTCGCGAGGTTGCGGGCTTGGTTGATGAGCATGCGCGCTTCGTTCTGCAGGCTGGCGATCTCGTTATTGACCTGCTGCAGTTCGCGCGCGGCGGTGAGAACATTCTGGCTGTAATTGGTTGGATCAAACACAATCCATTGTGCCCGCGCTGGTGGTGCAAAATCGCCAACGCAAAGCGCCGTAGCACAGATCACTCCGATCAGGGCTCGGCTCCATTTCATGATTTTTGCTCCCGCGGACAAGCCGATTTTGACGGAGAGCCAAAATCGGTCAGCATCGATGCCGCCCAATGCAGCCCTTTGGCGCGCAGCCACGCATCCGCGAATCCCTCGCGGCCATGGGTGGCGCAAAATTCGGTGATGGCGGCTTGATCGCTCTTGGATGAGGCGGCGCAGAAAGAAAGCGCGACTTCGGATAGGCCGAGGTCGAAGAGCCGGTTGCC
>NZ_JBMFWJ010000087.1:0-4461 GCF_049965395.1 Acidibrevibacterium sp. | reverse complement strand
GGGGGATGGGGGGCGGGGAATGGCGGTTCTCCGTTCTCTCTGAGATGCCTCGCGCGGAGCGCGCTCGCCGAGGCGGGATTTTGCGCAACCTGCAGAAAAACCCAGGCAGGCGGGGCGAGCTGCGCCAAGGCAGGCGCCATGCCCGGGTTTTTGAGCGCATGGCGCAGCGTGCGGGCGGCGCGGCTCGCGCGGGCACGGCCATTGTAAGCGGGCCGAGGATGGACGGCTAGCGGGAGCCGCCGCGCGATCTCGCGCCAGCCCCGCCAGCGCGGCAATTCTTCGAGCAAATCGGCGCCCATCAGCCAGACGAAGCGCGCGCGTGGAAAACGACGCTGCAACGCGGCGATGGTATCGCGGCTGAAGCGGGTGCCGAGCCGCGCCTCGATCCCGGTTGCGATGATGCGGCGGCCATCGGCGATGGCACGCGCCGAGGCGAGGCGCGCGACGAACGGCGCCATGCCGGCCGGCGTCTTGAGCGGATTGCCCGGCGAGACCAGAAGCCAGACCTGATCAAGGCGCAAGGCGCGGCGGCATTGCGCTGCAATCAGGCGATGGCCGGCATGCGCGGGGTTGAAGGAGCCGCCGAGGAGGCCGATGCTCACCCGCCGCCGGTCGCCGAAACGCGGCGGCTCCGCGGCACCCGGCGCGAGCGCGCTCTCAGGGGCGGATCTGGCCACTGCCCTCAACGAGATAGCGAAAGCTGGTGAGCTGTTCGAGCCCGACCGGGCCGCGGGCATGGATGCGCCCGGTCGCGATACCGATCTCGGCGCCGAAGCCAAATTCGCCGCCATCGCAAAACTGCGTGGAGGCGTTCCAAAGCCCGACCGCACTGTCGATGCCGGCGAGGAAGGCTTCCGCCGCCGCGCGATCCTCGGCGATGATCGCCTCGGTGTGCGCGCTGCCATGGCGGGCGATGTGGGCGAGCGCCTCGGCAATCCCCTCCACCACTTTGACCGAGAGCATGGGCGCCAGCCACTCGGTATCGAAATCCTCTGGTGCAGCCGCGGGCAGGTCGGGGAGGATCGCCCGCGCCTTGGGATCGGCGCGGAACGCGCAGCCGAGGGCAGCGAGATCGGCGACGATGAGGGGCAGCAGCGTCGGCGCGATAGCGGCGTCGATGAGCAGCGTCTCGGTCGCGCCGCAAACACCAGGGCGGCGCATCTTGGCATTGGCGACGATGCGGCGCGCCATGGCGGGATCGGCGCTGGCATGGACATAGGTGTGACAAAGCCCTTCGGCATGGGCGAGCACCGGCACCCGCGCCTCGCGCTGCACCCGCTCGACCAGGGCCTTGCCGCCGCGCGGGATGATGAGGTCGATGACGCCGCCGCCGGCAAGCATCGCGCCGACATAGGCGCGGTCGGAATTTGGCGCGATCTGCACCGCCGCCTCCGGCAACCCAGCTTCGCGCAGCCCCGCACTGATCGCCGCCTGGATTGCGCGCGCGCTCCGCAAACTCTCCGAGCCGCCGCGCAGGATCACCGCATTCCCCGATTTCAGGCATAGGCCAGCGGCGTCCGCCCCGACATTGGGGCGGCTCTCATAAATCATGCCGATGACACCGATCGGGGTTGCAATGCGCCGGAAGCGGAGCCCGTTCGGCCGCTGCCATGCGGCGAGCACGCGGCCGAGCGGGTCGGGCTGCGCTGCGATCTCCACAAGCCCCGCCGCCATCGCCGCGAGCCGCGCCGGGGTCAGGAGCAGCCGGTCACGAAAGGCGCCGGTACTGGCCGAGGCCGCGAGATCGGCCTGATTGGCGGCGAGAATCTCGGCCTCCGCCGCCCGTAATGCCCTGGCGGCGGCATCGAGCGCCGCATCGCGGGCGGCAACCGGGCTCATCGCCAACGCCCGCGCTGCCGCCCGCGCCGCACCGCCAGCCGCGCGGAGCCAGGCCGAGGCAGACGCGGCCGGCGTGCTGCGCTCGTCATCGGCGATTTGATCCATCCCTGCCCCTCCCCCGCCGCGCTGGCGGCTTTCGCTCACGGCGGCGCTCATACTAGCGCCAAATCGTCGCGATGGATAAGCTCATCGCGGCCACGCCAGCCGAGAATCTCGGCGATCGCCGCCGAGCGATGGCCGATGATGCGCGCTGCATCCTCGCTCGCATAAGCAGACAAGCCGCGCGCCAGCACGCGCCCCGCGGCGTCGCGCACCAGGATCGGATCGCCGCGCTCGAACCGCCCTTCGATCGCGGTGACCCCAGCGGGGAGGAGCGAGCGCCCGGCGGCGAGCGCGCGCGCCGCGCCGGCATCGATGGTCACACTCCCGAGCGGCTGCAAGCTGCCGAGGAGCCAGCGTTTCCGCGCCGAACGCCCCTCCGGCGCCGGCAGGAACCAGGTGCAGCGCCCCCCTTCGGCGAGTGCGCGCAAGGGATGCGGCGCCTCGCCCGGCGCGATCGCCATGGCGCAGCCGGCGCCGGTCGCAATCCGCGCGGCGACGAGCTTGGTGCGCATCCCGCCCGAGGAATAGCCCGGCGGCGGCGCGCCGCCCATCGCCTCGATCTCGGGGGTGATCGCCGTAACCACCGGCAGATGCCGCGCCGTCGCCTCAAGCCTTGGGTCGGCGGTATAGAGTCCGTCAATGTCGGAGAGCAGGATGAGTTGGTCGGCGCCAACCATCTCGGCGACCCGCGCGGCGAGGCGGTCATTGTCGCCGAAGCGGATCTCCGCCGTCGCGACGGTGTCGTTTTCGTTGATCACCGGCACCGCGCGCAGCTTGAGGAGCGTCGCGAGCGTTGCCCGCGCGTTGAGATAGCGGCGCCGGTCTTCGGTATCGCCGAGGGTGAGCAGCAATTGCGCGGCGATGATGTCGTGCGCGGCGAGGGCAGCGCTCCAGGCGCTGGCGAGGCGGATCTGGCCGACCGCCGCCGCGGCCTGCTTCTCCTCGAGCCGCAGCCGCCGTGCCGCCAGCCCAAGGCTGCGGCGCGCCAGCGCGATCGCGCCGGAGGAGACCACGATCACCTCGGTGCCATTGGTTCTGAGTGCGGCGATATCCTCGACCAGGGCCGCGAGCCAGGCGGCACGAGGGGCAGCGCGGGCAGCGTCGACGACGAGCGCGCTGCCGATCTTGACGACGAGCCGGCGCGCCTCCGAGAGCCGTGGGGTGCCGCTCACCGCCGCGCCTCGTCGATGTGGTCCTTGATCGTGCGCAGCAGAGCGGCGACCCCCGCCCCGCTTACCGCCGAGATCAGCGCGACCGGGGCACCCGTTGCGCGGGCAAGAGCGGCGCGGCGTGCTGCCGCCTCACGCGCACTCATCGCATCGGCCTTGGTAAGGACCACGATCTCGGGCTTCTCGGCGAGCCCGGCGCCATAGGCCGCGAGTTCGCCCCGCACCGTGCGCCAGGCGCGCACCACGTCGCCGGCGGCGCCATCGATGAGGTGAACCAGGACCGCGCAGCGCTCGACATGGCCGAGAAACCGGTCGCCTAGCCCCGCTCCCGCATGCGCGCCTTCGATCAGGCCGGGGATGTCGGCGAGCACGAATTCCTCGGTCGCGCCGAGCCGCACCATGCCGAGGCCGGGGGTGAGGGTGGTGAAGGGATAATCGGCGATTTTCGGCCGCGCCGCCGAAGCGGCGGCGAGAAAGGTCGATTTGCCGGCATTGGGGAGGCCGACGAGGCCGGCATCGGCGATTAGCTTGAGCCGTAGCCAGACCCAGCGTTCCTCGCCGGCAAATCCCTTATCGGCGCGGCGGGGCGCGCGGTTGGTGCTCGATTTGTAATGCGCATTGCCGAACCCGCCATCGCCGCCCCGCAGCAAGACCAGGCGCTGGCCGGGCTGGTCGAGATCGGCGAGGAGGGTCTCGCGATCTTCGTCGAAAATCTGCGTCCCCACCGGCACCGCGATCTCGACCGCGGGGGCATTGGCGCCGGTGCGGTCGGCGCCGGCGCCGTTGCCGCCCTTGCGGGCGCGGAAATGCTGCGTGTAGCGAAAATCGATCAGGGTGTTGAGGTTGGCCACAGCCACGAACACGATATCGCCGCCGCGCCCGCCATTGCCGCCGTCGGGGCCGCCAAATTCGATGTATTTCTCGCGCCGGAAGGCGACAACACCGTCCCCGCCGTCACCCGAGCGGAGATAGATCTTGGCTTGATCGAGGAATTTCATGGCCTGCGGCGTTGGGGCTGGGGCACGCAAAAAGGGGCCGGCGCGCGCCGACCCCTAGGAATGCGAGGGAATGCGCGCCGCGCTTATTCAGCAGCGACCGGCGGTTTAGTGACGGAGACATAAACCCGCGCCCCGGCTTTGCGCTCAAAGCAGACCCTTCCATCGACGAGAGCGAAAATCGTGTGGTCGCGCCCGAGCCCGACATTGCGGCCGGGGCGGACCTTGGTGCCACGCTGGCGGATGATGATGTTGCCGGCGCGGACTTCCTGGTCGCCGAATTTCTTGACGCCGAGGCGACGGCCTTCGGTATCGCGCCCGTTGCGCGAGGAGCCGCCGGCTTTCTTGTGGGCCAT
>NZ_JBMFWJ010000086.1:0-4736 GCF_049965395.1 Acidibrevibacterium sp. | reverse complement strand
CGCACCACCATCACCACGATGAGCAGCGCAAAGACCGACGCCGTGGTGTAGGCAGGCGAGACCAAGGCGCTGAAAAAAGCGGTATAGAGGCCGAGCAGCAAGCCCGCGACATAGCTGCCGCCGACACTCCCGATGCCGCCCAGCACGACGACGACGAAGGTCATCACCACCTGCTCGAACCCGATCGACGTCAGGATCGGCGTACGCGGCGCAACCAGGGTCGCGGCAAAGGCGACGGCGGCGCCCTCGAAGGCGAAGATGGCGAGATAGACCGGCGCGACGCGCAAACCATAGAGAGCGGCGAGCGGCGGGTCTTCTGCGACCATCCGCACCGCGGCGCCGAACCGGCTGCGGCGTAAAACCCAATGCAGGCCTAGAAAAACGACGATGGTCGCGCCGACCAGAAGCGCGTCCTGGGCCGAGCAGGAAACCCTCGCGCCGCCGAGGGTGATCGCTTGCAGCGGGCTCGTCAGACGCTCGGGCTTGGCGCCGAAGGCGAGGCCGGCGGCGCCTTGCAGGATCTGTCCGAAGCCCAGCGTCGCGATCATCAGATTGACTAGATCCTGCGACAGGGTGAGGCGAAGAAAGAGCCGCTGCATCAGCGCCCCGAGCAGCGCCCCAACCAGCACCGCAAGCGGCACCGCCGCCGCATACGGCAGCCCCGTCGCGCTCATCAGCCACCAGGCGACGAAAGCGCCCATCATATACATTTGGCCGTGGCCGAAATTGACCAGCCGCGCCGCACCGAGAAGCAGGGTCCAGCCGACCGCGACCAACGCATAGGCGTGGCCGATGATGATCCCGTTGGCGAATTGCTGCGCGACGTTCATCCGTGGCCGCCTCCGAGATAGGCCGCGATGATGCGGGGATCGTCCCTCATCGCAGCGACCGTGCCGCCCGCGATCAACCGCCCGCGCTCGAGAAGATAGAGGACATCGGTGACTTCCAGCGCCGCGACAACATTCTGCTCGACCAGCAGCACGGTGAGCCCGCCATCGACAAGGGTGCGGATCGTCGCGAGCAGGAGGGCGACGAGACGCGGGGCGAGGCCGATCGAGGGCTCATCGAGCAACAGCAGCCGCGGCGCCATCCGCAACGCCCGCGCGATCGCCAGCATCTGCCGCTCGCCGCCGCTCAGCGCCGCGCCGGCATTGTGCCGTCGTTCATAAAGACGCGGGAACAAATCATAGACATCGGCAAGCGAATAGGCCCTGCCGCCGGCGCCACGCGCCGCCCCAACCCCGGCCCGCAAATTTTCCTCGACCGTGAGCCCCATGAACACGCCCCGCCCCTCCGGCACCAGGACCACGCCGCGGCGGGCGCGATCGCAGGCCGAGACGCGGGAAAAATCCTCGCCATCGACGGTGATCGCACCAGAGAGGCGCGGCGCCGCGCGCGACCAGTTGGCGATCGCATTGATCAGCGTCGATTTGCCGGCGCCATTGGCCCCGATCACCGTCGCCAGCGTTCCCGGCGCAACGCCAAGATGATCGACGCTGACAGCAATGGCGCGATCATAGGCGACGCGGAGATCACGGATCTCGAGCCTTCCGCTCATGCCGCGCGGCCGAGATAGGCATCGCGCACCCGCGCATCCGCCTGGATCGCCGCCGGCGCCCCCCGCGCGATGACCGCGCCGAGATCGATCACCACCACCTCATCGGCGATGTCCATCACCAGATCCATGTGATGCTCAATCAGCACGATGGCGAGGCCCTCCGCGCGCAAGCGCAGAAGAAGGGCGCGCAACACCCGCATATCCTCCCCACCCAATCCCGCCGCCGGCTCGTCGAGCAAGATGACGCGCGCGCCAGGCGATGCCGCCAGCGCGATCGAGAGCATCCGTTGCGTGCCATAGGAAAGTTCGCCGGGGAAATGATGATGCCATACCGCCGGCACGTGATAGGAATCGAGATGCCGCGCCGCCTCGGCAAGGATCGCGCGGCGCCGCCGACGTTCCAGCCAGGGGAAGAAAACCGCGCCGGCAAGCGAACTCGGGCGGTTTTCAAGCAAAGCGCCGGCCATGTTCTCGATCACCGTCATGCCGGCGAAAAACGCATTCTGCTGGAAGGTGCGGCGCAGGCCGCGCGGCGGCAGCCGATGGGCGCGGAGCGTGGTGACATCGGCGCCCTGCAGAAAAAGCCTGCCGCTATGGGCGACCATGTTGGTCGCGGCAAGAAAACAGGTGCTCTTGCCGGCGCCGTTGGGCCCGATGATGCTGAGGATCTGCCCCGATCGGACCGACCAGGAAACGTCGCGGAGCGCCTGGAAACCCCCAAACCTGACCGAAAGCCGCTCGACCGCGAAGGCCGGCGCGGGGTCAGCGCTCGACGACAATTTTTCCCTCGGCGACGGTAAAGATCCTGTAATGGTGTGCCATCTGGCCGTTCGCGCTGAACGCGACATCACCGAAAACGGTGCCGGCGATGGTATGGCCGCGGATCGCGTCGGCAACCGGCTGGCGATCGAGGCTGCCAACCGCGGTTGCCGCCTTGGCCCAGATCTCGAGCGCCGCAGCGCCGAGGGCCATGTATTTGTCGGGGGTGGTTTTGAACTGTTTTTGCATCTCGGCGATGAAACGCTGATTTTCCCGATAGCCCGCGAACGGTTCGGCGTCGGGAAAATAGATATCGGCGCTGATCAAGCCATTGGCGGCCGGCCCCGCGGTTTCGATCACACTCGGGCTCACCGTCCCCACGGTGCAAATGAGGGGTGCTGGGACCGCCGCTTGCGCATATTGCTGCAGAAAGGCCGGCAATCCCGCCCCTTCATTGGCGTTGATGGTCACCACGATATCGGGCTTGGCGTCACGAATGGCGGTCACCTCGACCCGGAAATCGGTTTGTGGGAAGGGGAATTTCAGGGTTTTCACGGTCTCGTAGTCAAGGCCGGCGCGCGCGATCTCCGCCTCGATGCCGTGTTGCGCGCCGTTGCCGTAGGCATCGTTTTCGGTGACGAAAACCAGCCGCCGGCGATTGCCGCCGGATGGCAAACGGCGTTTCAGATAGGCCGCGATGATCGTCGCATCCTGCGCGTTGGCGCTGTTGAGGCGGATCGCGAGCGGATTGGCGGGGCTGGTGAGGATGGCGTCGGCTTTTGAGATCATGGTAATGTCGAGCACATTGGCGCGCGCGAGGATCGGCTGCATCGCCAGCGTCACCGGACTGTTCCAGCCCTCGAGCACAGCGGCGACGCCGGCGGAGGCGAGTTCATTGGCCTTGGCGACGCCGATCGCCGGCGTGCTTTCGTCATCGCGCACCAGCAATTCGATCGGCCGGCCGAGCACGCCGCCATCGTCGTTGATCAGCGTCGCCATCGCCTGCACCGCATTGGCGACGTCTTGCCCCTGACGGCCGGCGCCGCCGCTGAGCGGAATGATGACGCCGATGGTGATCGGCGCCGCCGCCCGAGCCCGCCGCGCCAGCAACGATCCCGCTGCCAAGCCGCCGATGATGGTTCGCCGTGATAGCATTCATCCCTCCCCTGGCCGCCTCGCCCTTGCCCCCTGCGAGACGATGATGTTGGCCGCCACCGGCGACGATTTATCGCTTGCCCCAGCCCGGGGCATCTCTAGTATTCGCCGCAACGGGCGAAGAGACAAGGAGAAGCCGATGGCGAGCGAGCGCACTGTTCTCGTCGCCGGCGCCGGCGGGCTGGTCGGCCGGGCAGTGATCGAACATTATCTTGCGCGGGGTAACGTCGACGTCATTGCGCTGTCGCGTCATCCGCCCATCCCGCACACCGGCGCACGCTTTATCGCCGTCGACCTCACGGATGCCGCTGGCTGCGCGGCGCGGCTCGGCGACCTCACCGGCGTCACCCACATTGTCTATGCGGCGCTCTATGAGAAGCCGGATCTCACTCAAGGCTGGCTCGAGCAAGATCAGATCGCGACCAATCTCGGCATGTTGACCAATCTGATGGCGGCGATCGAACCGCGCAATCGCGGGCTTCGCCATATCACCCTGCTGCAAGGGGCAAAGGCCTATGGTGTGCATCTCGGCCAGATCAGCGTCCCCGCGCGCGAAAGCGCGCCGCGCCACATCCATCCGAATTTTTATTGGGCGCAGGAGGATTTCCTCGCCGCCCGGCAGGCGGGAAAAGAATGGGGATGGACGATTTTCCGCCCGCAAGTGGTGTTCGGCTTTGCCATCGGCAGCATGATGAACATGATCGCGGCGATCGGCGCCTATGCCGCGATCAGCCGCGAACTCGGCCTGCCGCTGATCTATCCCGGCACCGGCAGCCGGGTGACCGAGGCGACCGACGCGCGCTTGCTCGCGCGGGCGATCGATTGGGCCGGCGGCGCCGCGGCGGCGTTCAATCAGACCTTCAACATCACCAATGGCGATGTGTTCACCTGGGAGGGGCTCTGGCCGGCCGTCGCGCGCGCTTTCGCCCTGCCACTTGGCCTGCCGCAGGCGATGCCGCTCGCGCACGTCATGCCCGGCCACGGCGAAACCTGGCGCGCCCTCGCCGCGCGCCATCGCCTGGAGCCGGTGACACTCGAACAGCTGATCCGCGGCTCCTGGCAATTCGCCGATTTCGCGTTCTCGCGCCCCCATTCGACGGCGTCACTGCTCAGCACGATCAAGCTCCGCCAAGCCGGCTTCGGGGATTGCATCGATACCGAAGCGTCGCTCACGCACTGGCTCGGCGAGATGCAGCGGCGCAATGTCCTCCCCGCGACCGCCGCCTAATTTTACGGCGTACCGGAGCCGGCTTGGCGCTCTTTG
>NZ_JBMFWJ010000085.1:0-4894 GCF_049965395.1 Acidibrevibacterium sp. | reverse complement strand
GCCGGTGCGTCGCTGGACGGCGGTTTTGCGGCGGTAGCTGTCGACGTTCATCTCGAAGATGGTGGCGTGATGGACCAGGCGGTCGACGGCGGCGAGCGTCATGGCGGGGTCGGGGAAGATTTTACCCCATTCGCCGAAGGGCTGGTTTGCGGTGATGAGCAGCGAGCGGCGTTCGTAGCGGGCGCTGATCAGTTCGAACAGCACGGAGGTCTCGGCCTGATCCTTGGTGACGTAGGCGAGGTCGTCGAGGATGAGCAGGTGGTATTTGTCGAGCCTGGCGATGGCGCTTTCGAGGGCGAGTTCGCGGCGGGCGATCTGGAGCTTCTGGACCAGATCGGAGGTGCGGGTGAACAGCACGCGCCAGCCGTTTTCGATCAGGGCGAGGCCGATGGCAGCGGCGAGATGCGACTTTCCCCCGCCGGGCGGGCCGAACAGGATGAGATTGGCGCCCTGGTCGAGCCAGGGGTCGCCGGCGCAGAGGGCGAGGACCTTGGCCTTGGAGACCATTGGCACGGCGTCGAAGGCGAAGGCGTCGATGGTTTTGCCCGGCGGCAGGCGGGCATCGAGGAGGTGACGTTCGATCCGTCTGCGGTCGCGCTCGGCGATCTCGTGCTCGGCCAGCGTGGCGAGCAGCCGGGTGGCGGGCCAGGCCTCGGTGTCGGCGCGGGCGACGAACTCCGGCCAGGCCTGCTTGATCGCCGGCAGGCGGAGTTCGTTGAGGATCAGGGTCAGGCGCTGGGCGTCGATCGCCCTGGTTGCCTCGCTCATGCGGCTTCTCCGGTCAGCAGCGTGTCGTAGTCGGCGAGCGGGGCGAGCCGGACCGTGACCGCGGGCAGCGCGGCGGGATCGGGGGCGAAGCGCCGGCGCAGCATGTCGAGGTCGGGCAGGCGGCCGGCGGCGATGTCTTCGGCGAGGCGTGCGGCGAGTTCGGCCTCGCAGCCGCGCTCATGGGCGATGGCGAGGATCTCGACCATGGTGCGGCAGGCGGATCGCTCGGAGGCATGTTCGAGCAAGCGTTCGAAGGCGCGGCGGTAGGCGTCGCGGGGGAAGAGCTGGGCGCGATAGACGAGGTGCAGCAGCGCCATCGGCTTGCGGCGCAGGCTGTGGATGACGTGGCGGTAGTCGACGACATGTCCGTGCTTGCCGTTTGGCTGGGCGCGGCCGCGCGGCAGGGTCATGAGCGGGGTGGCGGCAAGGAAAAGCT
The DNA here is from genome assembly GCF_049965395.1 of Acidibrevibacterium sp. NCBI lineage: Bacteria > Pseudomonadati > Pseudomonadota > Alphaproteobacteria > Acetobacterales > Acetobacteraceae > Acidibrevibacterium > Acidibrevibacterium sp. The sequence goes on along the minus strand of NZ_JBMFWJ010000085.1, from coordinate 3,690 downwards.
CCAGGCGATCGTCATGGAGGCGGACGCGGAGCCGCTGGCCGATCAGCCGGGAGGGGACGGTGTAGAACACCTTCCTCAGGGTGAAGCCGGAGGAGGAGGTGACGGTGACCACGGTCTCCTCGTAGTCGGCGGTGCGCTGGACCGGCAACGGGCTGAGGGCGGCGCGCTCGGCCTCGATGCGGGTGGCGTGGCGGCGGTTTTGCCGGCCGACGATCTCGGCGATGAAGCGGCGATAGTCCTCGAGGTCGGGGAAGACGGTGGTGCCGCGCAGCAGCAGCGCGTCGCGGATCGCGCTCTTGAGATGGCCGTGCGCGCTCTCGATGGCGCCGTTCTCGTGGGCGATGCCGCGGTTGTTGCGGGTCGGCGTCATGCCGTAATGGGCGCAGAGCACCTCGTATCGGTGGGTGAGGTCGGCTTTGGCCGCGGCGTCGAGATTGCGGAAGGCGGCCGACAGGCTGTCGCTGCGATGCTCGCGCGGGGCGCCGCCGAGCAGCCAGAGCGCGTTCTGCAGCCCCGCGGCGAGGGCGACATAGCTCTCGCCGCCGAGCACGACATGGGCGTGCTCGAAGCCCGACCAGACCAGGCGGAAGTGATAGAGGCGGTGATCGAGCGGCGCGCCGGCGACGGTCACGCCGAGGTCGTTCATGTCGGTGAAGTCCGACAGGCCCATCACGCCGGGCGCGTGGGTCTGGCGGAAGATTACTTCCTGATCCGGTCCGTGGATCGCGCGCCAGGCGCGGATGCGGCGCTCGAGCGTGCGGCGGACGCCGGAATCGAGATCCTCCTTGTGGCGGCGCATCAACTCCTCGAAGACAGCAACCGCCCGGAGGCCGGGGACGGCCTTGAGGATCGGCACCACCTCGGCCTCGAAGATATCGGCCAGTGGGTCCGGACTGTCAAATCGCTTCCAAAGCTGACCCCCTTTTCGCGTCGAATTTTGACCCCCCTGGCGTGATGCTGGGCGCTCGTGCCGGTAGTCCACAGGTTCGTCGGACGCGGCGCGGAGTGTCCGTTCAGAGACAGACGCAGCGACGCGCCCGACGGGCCTGTGGACCCACCGGTGCGAGCACTGACGGATGGTCGCGGGGTCAGTTGCGGTTCTTGAAGCGCCAGCTGGTATTGCCGGTTTCGATGATGTCGCAATGATGCGTCAGGCGGTCCAGCATCGCCGTGGTCATCTTGGCGTCGCCAAAGACTTGCGGCCAATCGGCGAAGGCGAGGTTGGTGGTGATCAGCAGCGAGGTGTTTTCGTAGAGTTTGCTGACCAGGTGGAACAGCAACTGGCCGCCGGGTTGGCTGAACGGCAGGTAGCCCAGTTCATCGATGATGATCAGATCGTAGCGCAGCAGTTTTTCGGCCAGCCGGCCGCTGCGGCCGGCGGCTTTCTCCTGTTCGAGTTGATTGACAAGATCAACGAGATTGAAGAAGCGCCCGCGCGCACGGGCGCGGATCACGGCCGATGCGACGCCAATGCACAGATGCGTCTTGCCGGTGCCGGTGCCACCAATGAAGATCGCGTTGCGCTTGGCGTCGAGGAACGTGCCGGACGCGAGTTCGCGCACAAGGCCTTCATCGACAGGCGTGTCGGCAAAAACGAATTTATCGAGGTCCTTGAGGATCGGGAATTTGGCGCCGCCGATGCGATAACTGATCGATCTGGCCTGGCGGTGCGTGTGCTCGGCCCGGATCAGGCTGGCGATGAGAGGATAAATCTCGTCCCGCCGCGCCAACCCTTTGCCTGCAATTTCATCAAAGCTTGCGCGCATGCCATAGAGCTTTAAGCTGCTCATGGCGTCGAGGATTTCATGGCGTTCCATCACGCAACCTTTCTGATGCTGTCATAGCGGCCACAATCGGCCAAGGGTTCGATCCGCAGGCGCAGCCCGTCGGGGGCCGTGATGCTGGGCGGCACCGGCGGCTGCCGCTGACGCGCAAGCACGGTCAGAATGACGTCGCCGCTGGCAATGCCGGCCTCGAGCGCCTCGGCACAGGCGGCCTCAACGGCGGCCAGCCCATGATCGAGCACCGCGCCCAGCACCTTGACGAACTGGCGATCACCATCGGCATGATGTTTCAACTTCGAGCGGACCTGCGCCAGCAAAGGCGGCAGGTCCCACTCCTTGAAAGGCGCGCCATTTCGCAACGCGCCTGGTTTGCGCAGCAACACAGGCAAATAGTGCCATGGGTCGTAAATTACCTGATCGCGCCGGAAGTGACGCGGATGGTCCGCCACGACGGCATCGTTGAATAGCACAACGATGCGTTCGGCGTGGCTGCGCACCAGCACCATCCGACCGGCAGCGCGCGCATCGACACTGTATCGGTTATGGTCGGCCATGATGAGGCAGGTGCTGGTGGCGCGCACCGGCTTCTCGACAAACCCATCGAAGGGGCCGCGCAATTCCATAAGATGCGGGCGCTCATCCTGGAACACATCCCAAATCGTGCGGTCGCGCAATTCTGGGTGCTTGGTTCGTTTGGCGTAGGCAATGCACTGATCCGCCAGCCAGGCGTTCAGTTCCGTCAGACTCTTCACGCGCGGCTTGGGGCGGAAAAACTGATCGCGCAAATTGCCGACCTGGTTCTCCACCTGCCCCTTCTCCCAACCCGACGCCGGCGTGCAGGCAACAGGCTCAATCAAATGGTGCGAGCACATCTGCAAGAAGCGCCGGTTATATTCGCGCGCTTTGCCAATGAAGATCGTCTCCACCGCGGTCTTCATGTTGTCGTAAATGCCGCGCCGGCAAACACCACCGTAAAAGGCAAAAGCCTTGTCGTGGGCGTCGAACACCATCTCTTGCGTCTCGCGGAAATAGACGCGCACAAATGGCATCCGGCTGTGCGACAGCTTCATGTGTGCCGCTTTGACCACCAGCGGTAGGCCCTGCAGCGTGATCGTCTCGTGGCTCCAGTCGAATTGATAGGCCTCGCCAGGCGCAAAACTCATCGGCACAAACGCCTGCGGCGGAACGCGAGCTCGCTCCTCGCGCCAGGCCCGCACAAACCGGTGCACGCTGTCGTGCGCGCCCGCATAGCCGCGCCCGCGCAGTTCCTCGTAAAGCCGTTGCGTCGACCGCCGCTCCCGCCGCGGCAGCTTGGCCTCCTTCTCCAGGATCTCGCTCAGCGCCTCGACCCATTCCCCCAGCTTGGGAACAGGCTGCACGCCGCGCTCATACGTGAAAGCTGTCTGCTGGCTGCGCACCACCCGACGCACCGTTGCCCGCGAAACCGCAAGCGTGCGAACGATCTCCTTGATCGGCCGCCGCTGCTCAAAATAGGCCCGACGTATCTCGCCGATCCGGTCCACCCCAATCATCCCCGCCCCCCTTCCCGGCCAACCAAGGCCAAAGGGAAGGGACATTGTCACAGCCGAAGGGGGGTCACTTTTGGACGCGAAAACCGCCCCTCAGGGGGTCACTATTGCTCGCGAATTCACAGACAAGCTGCACAACGCACGCGCGATCGTCAGCGACGGCTTGACACATGGTGCCACCGTGTTCCAGCGCTTCTCAGCCGGGCGCGATGGGGTTCTTTGGTATTACTCAGCTTTGGCCGACGTCTTTGCGCAACGGCTGCCCGGTCCCTTGTCGCGCGACCTGTCACGCGCCGTGGCTGACATGCGCGCGATTCCCGAATAGGGCGGCTCGAAGTTCCTCCGCGGCACCTGCGCGATCGAGAGCTAAATCCTCC
>NZ_JBMFWJ010000084.1:0-5107 GCF_049965395.1 Acidibrevibacterium sp. | reverse complement strand
GTGGGGGCGGCGGCGGCGCCTCGATCGGCGCCGGCTTGGGCGGGGTTGGCGCCGGCGGCGCCTCCTTCACCTCAGGCATCGGCGCCGGCGCCGGCACCTCGCCGGGGGCGGTCGATTTCTGGCTCGGCTGCGCCGGACCGACGAAATCCATGCTGACCGCGGTCTCCTCTGGCTCTTCCGGCAGGCGGCGCGTCGGCAAACCAAACAGCAGCAGCGCCGCCAGCGTCACATGCAAAGCGGCCGAGATGGCCGCGCCGCGTTTGAGTTCGAACTCCATGCTTTTCCGAAACAGGCCGCAAGCGGGGCGCGGCCTCAGCCGCGTCCAGGCTTGCCCGGCGGCGCTTTGGGCGATGTCGCCGGCGGCGACGCCGACGAGCCGGCATTCGCCGGCGCCGCTGAGGGCTGCTCGGCAAGAAGAGCAACCTTGCTGAACCCGCCCTGGGTGATGGTGCCCATCACCTGCATCACCAGACCATAGCTCACCGCGCGGTCGCCGCGGACGAAAATCCGCCGCTCCGGGTTGTTTTGCGAAATCGCCTCGAGCTTGGCGACGAGATCGGGGAGTTCGACCTGGCTGTCCTGCAAATAGATATGCCCCTCGGCGTTGATGGTGACGGTGAGCGGCTGGCTATCGCTGTTCAAGGGTTTGGCGTCGGTCTTCGGCAGATCGACATCGACACCCGAGGTCATCAGCGGCGCCGTCACCATGAAAATGATCAAAAGCACCAGCATGACGTCGACCAGCGGCGTCACGTTGATCTCGGCGAGCGGGCGGTAGCGGCCGCGCCCTTTGCCGTTGCCAGCGATGAAAGCGGCCATGCTCAGGCGCGCTCCTCGGACTGGCGCGAGAGGATGGCGCCGAACTCCGCGCCGAACCCTTCGAGACGGGACGCAAAGCGGGCGAGATCGGTGCTGATTTTGTTATAGGCGAGCACCGCCGGGATCGCCGCGACGAGACCGATCGCGGTCGCGAACAAGGCCTCGGCGATGCCGGGGGCGACCACCGAGAGATTGGTGTTGTGCATCGCGGCGATCGCCGAAAAGCTGTGCATGATGCCCCAGACGGTGCCGAACAGACCGATGAACGGCGCCGTCGAGCCCACCGAAGCGAGGAAGATCATCCAGCGTTCCAGCCGCTCCATCTCGCGCTGGATGGTGACGGTCATCGCCCGATCGACCCGCTCGCGCACCCCCGAGCGGGCGACGTCGGCGCCGGCGATGCGCAAGCTTCGCCGCCATTCCGCCATCGCCGCGCCGAACACCGCGGCGATCGGATTGGTTGGCTTCGCGCCCTCCTGCTCGAACAATTCATCGAGGCTGCCGCCCGACCAGAAACGGTCCTCGAACCGGTCGGCGGCGCGGTTGACGCGGCGCAACGCCATAAATTTCTCGAACATGATCGCCCATACCCAGACGCTGGCCGCGAGCAGCAGCAGCATGACGAATTTGACGATGATATCGGCCTGCATGAAGAGGCCCCAGAGCGACAGATCCGCTCCCGCCGCCGCCAGATTGGCGGCATCCACTGCCCGATCCACTCAACCCACTCCCTGATATTGTCCAGCCCTTATCACTCAACCAACGCCGCCAACGGCGTCCGCCACGCCGCCGGCAAGCGGGCGGGGCGCTGATCGCCGCAGCCGACCGACGCCAACGCAACCGTCAGCAGAACCAGCGCCGCCGTCTCGCCCCGGCGATAGAAGCTCTGGCGTAAAGACGCCGAGGCTCCCCCCACCGACAGCACCTCGGTTTCGACGACGAGTAGGTCATCGAGCCGTGCCGGACGCAGATAGTCCAGTTTCGCTCGCCGCACCACGAAGAAGATGCCATGCCGGACCACCAAGTCCGCGTGCGCGATGCCAAGGTCACGCAAACACTCGCTCCGCGCCCGCTCTGCGAAGCGGAGATAGGTCGCATGATAGACGATACCACCGGCGTCGGTATCCTCGAAATAGACCCTTACCTCATAGCGATGTTTTTTGCCCACAAACATGACGTTATTCCGAAATTTCATTCATCTTCGGCCAACCCCTCCAGCGTCAGGAGATCAGGCTGGGCGGGCGGCGGCGGTGGCACAAGGCCGAGATGCTGCCAGCCCGGGCGCCCGAGCACCCGCCCGCGCGCGGTGCGCAGGACCAAGCCTTCCTGGATGAGATAGGGCTCGATCACGTCTTCGAGGGTATCGCGCGCCTCGGCGAGCGCGGCCGCCAGCGTCTCCACCCCGACCGGTCCGCCAGCGTGATGCTCGGCGATGCGGCGGAGATAGCGGCGATCCATCGCGTCAAGCCCGAGAGGGTCGACATCGAGCCGGGTGAGCGCGGCATCGGTTGCGGCGCGGTCGATCGGGTCGATCCCGTCGACAGCGGCGAAATCGCGCAGCCGGCGCAAGAGCCGCCCGGCAACGCGCGGCGTGCCGCGGGACCGGCGCGCGATCTCCGCCGCCCCCTCGGCGTCGAGCCGCATACCGAGGCGCGCGGCGGCGCGCGCGACGATTCGCTCCAACTCCTCCGGCGTATAGAACACCAGCCGCAGCGGAATCCCGAAACGATCCCGCAAGGGGGTCGCGAGCAGCCCGGCCCGCGTCGTCGCGGCGACCAGGGTGAACGGCGCGAGATCGATGCGCACGCTGCGCGCTGCCGGCCCCTCGCCGATGATTAGATCGAGCTGAAAATCCTCCATCGCCGGATAGAGAACCTCCTCGATCGCCGGCTGGAGACGGTGGATTTCGTCGATGAACAGCACATCGCGCGGCTGCAGATTGGTGAGGATCGCGGCGAGATCGCCGGCGCGCTGGATGACGGGGCCCGAGGTCGCGCGAAACCCGACGCCGAGTTCGCGCGCGACGATCTGCGCGAGCGTCGTCTTGCCGAGCCCCGGCGGCCCATGCAGCAGCACGTGATCGAGCGCCTCGCCACGGGCGCGAGCGGCGGCGATGAAAACCGCGAGATTCTCTCGGCTGGTCTTCTGGCCGATGAACTCAGCGAGCGATTGTGGCCTGAGGCCCGTCTCGGCGGCGTCCTCGGGCGCGCGGCGCGGTGACAGCAGGGGGGGGTCTTCGCTCATCGCCTTTTCATCGCGCAAGGAAACGCAGGCTCGCGCGGATCAAGGCGTCGAGCCCGGCGCCGGCGCCGAGTTCCTCGGCCGCGCGCGCCACCGCCGCTTGCGCGTCCGGGCGCCGATAGCCGAGATTGAGCAGCGCCGACAGCGCATCCTCTGCCGCCCCCTCGCCGAGTGGCCGCGTCGCCACCCCCTCCGCCGCCGACATCGCGCCGGCACGCTCGCGCAGTTCGGTCAGAAGCCGCGCCGCGAGCTTGGCGCCGACCCCCGGCGCCCGGGTCAACGCCGCGCGATCGCCGGCGGCGATGGCAGCCGCAAGCGCGCCAGGCGGCAAGGTCGCGAGAATGGCGAGCGCGACCTTGGCCCCGACGCCCTGGACGGTGGTCAAGAGGCGAAACCAGTCCTGCTCGGCGGGCGCGGCAAAACCGTAAAGCAGCAGCGCGTCCTCGCGCAGATGGGTTTCGATCAGCAGCGTCGCGACCGAAGGCGGCGCCGGCAGGGCGGCGAGCGTCGGCGCGGTCGCGTGGACGAGATAGCCGACCCCGCCGACATCGATGACACAATGGTCGGCGCCGCGTTGCACCACTTGGCCCATGAGCCGCGCGATCACGAGGCTTGCGCCCAAGCGAGACGGCTCGCGCGGTGATGGGCGTGGCAGATCGCCACCGCCAGCGCATCGGCGGCATCGAGTCGGGAAAGCGCCGCCCCCGGCAGCAGCCGGCGCACCATCATCGCGACTTGTTCCTTGCTCGCCCCGCCGGTCCCGACCACCGAACGCTTGACCGTCTTCGCGCCATATTCGGCGACCGCGATCCCGGCCAGGGCCGGCGCGAGCAACGCGACCCCGCGGGCATAGCCGAGCTTCAGCGTCGCCTGGCCGTTACGGTTGACATAGGTCTCCTCGACCGCTGCCTCCTCCGGCCGATGCGCCGCGATCAAAGCGGCGAGCGCCGCGTGCAGCGCACAGAGCCGCGTCGCAACCGGCGCCTCGGCCGCGGTCGCGATAACCCCATCGGCGAGATGGATGAGCCGGCTGCCCTCCTGCCCGATCACCCCCCAGCCGGTGAAGCGCAGCCCAGGATCGAGGCCGAGGACGCGGATCATCAGGCCGAAAGCTTCCGCATCACCATCTCGGGAATGTCGAAATTGGCGTAGACGTTCTGCACGTCGTCGCTCTCCTCCAAGGCGTCGAGCAATTTGAGCACGCTCGCCGCTTTTTCCTCGTCCAGCGTAACCAGGGTTCCAGGCCGCCACTCGATCCGCGCCGTCTCGGGCGGGCCGAAGCGGGCCTCGAGCGCGTCACGGACGGCAAAGAAATCCTCGACGCCGGTGGTGACCTCATGGCCCTCGTCATCGCTCACGACATTCTCCGCCCCCGCCTCGATCGCCGCCTCCAGCATCGTGTCGTCATCAGCGACGCGCCTCGGATAGCGCACGACGCCGCTCCGGGTGAACAGGAACGAAACCGAGTTGGTCTCGCCAAGAGCGCCGCCGTGTTTCGCGAACGCCGAACGGATGTCAGACGCGGTGCGGTTGCGGTTGTCGGTCAGCGCCTCGACGATCACCGCAACCCCGGCCGGGCCGTAACCCTCATAGCGGATTTCGACAAAATCCTCGCCGCCGGCGGTGCCACTCGCCTTCTTGATCGCCCGCTCAATGGTATCGCGCGGCATATTGGCCTCGCGCGCCGCAGCGCAGGCGGCGCGCAGACGCGGATTGGCAGCGGGATCAGGCAGACCGGCACGGGCGGAGACGGTGATTTCGCGAATGAGCTTCGCGAATTGCCGCGCCTTGCGGGCATCCTGCGCCCCCTTGCGGTGCATGATGTTCTTGAATTGGGAATGTCCAGCCATCGCCGCGCCTTTGCCTTAGCCTCCGCGAATGCGGGGCGTTTTAGCAGCCGGGGCGAGCGCGGGAAATGCCCCCGCGCGAAAGGGGGGAAGCAAGGTTGGAAGAAAGCGGTTCTTTCTTGAAAAAAAGAACCAAAAAACTTTTTCTTGGGAGACTGTTTTCAGGCTGGGCGCCAAAAGGGCAGCGCGATCGCCAACAT
>NZ_JBMFWJ010000083.1:3098-5114 GCF_049965395.1 Acidibrevibacterium sp. | reverse complement strand
GAAGCTCATCTCTCGTCCGACCCATTGAACCCCAGGGGGCGTCCACACATGGTATTACGCCTCCTCGTCGAAGGGTCTCGCGCCGGCCTCAACAACAAAGCGCCGTGTGCCGGCATCGAGCGCGCGATCACGTTCCCCGCGCGCTTGATGAACATAAAAGGCCGCGCGTTTGCTCGGAACGGTGGTCGTGGGCAGTGGCACCTCGTAAGCGACCGGCAATGTGTGGTCGGCGAGCAATTTCGCGGGATCATAGACAGAGTTGAAGCGGAACAGGCTTTGTAAAAAATTCGTCTGGCCGCGGCGCAGATGGCGTGCAACCAGGCCCGCAGTCCCAAGCAAGGTGCGCCAACCGAGATGCTTCATGTTCAAAACGCGCTGTGTCGCGACGAGTTCACGGTAGAATTCCGCAAGCGGCAGCTTCGTTGGCAACACGCAGTGCTGGATGTCGAAAAGCCGGTAATCGCGCGACGTCAGCTGCCGTTCTTCCGTCATCCAGCTTTCGGTGCCGGGATAGGGGGTGTTGACGCTGATATTGACGATTTCCGGCACTTCGAGACACCATTGTCTTACCGCCGCGAAGCGTGCCTCATCCCAATCGGGATCGACGATGATATTGACCGCGACATGGATCCCAAGTGAGCGGGCGAATTCCAGAGCCTCGAAATTCCGGCTGAGCGGTACCCGTTTGCGATACCGCGCAAGGCCCTCCTCGTCGATCGCCTCGAGGCCGAGAAAGAGATAACTAAGACCAAGCGTTTTCCAGAATCGGAACACGTCTTTGTTGCGCAGCAGAACGTCGCCCCGGGTTTCGAGATAGTACTCTTTGCGCAGACCGCGCCGGGCGATCGCTTCGCCGATCGCCATCCCATGCTCAGGTCGGATGAAAGCGACGTCATCGACAATGAACACGCCCGGCTCGCGTATGGTTTTGAGATCCGCAACCGCGTGTTCCGGATCGATCAGCCGGTAGCTCCGGCCATAGAAGGTCCAGGCACTGCAAAACGTGCAGTCCCACGGGCAACCGCGCGAGAACTCGATCGAGGCACAGGGGTCGAGCGGACCAATGAAATATTTCCGGCGATGGCGGAGCAAGTGCCGGGCCGGGCGGAGCGCGTTCAAATCCTCGACAAAAACCGGCTTGGGGCCCTCGCCTTCCGGTGTTACGGCGCCGGGCACGTCGTGAAGCGCTCCCCCGCGCGCGAGGGTTGCGAGCAAGAGCGGCATCGCCGCCTCGCCTTCCCCGCGCAAAACGCAGTCGATCGCGCCATCACCGTGTTCGAGAAGGGCGTGGGCGACAAAAGAAGCGCTGTGCCCGCCAACAACGATGCGGCCATTGGGCCAGCGATGTTTCGTCTCCTTGGCGAGATCGACGATCTCCGGCACATTGGCAAGGTAGTTACAGGAAAACGCAATGACATCTGGCCTCCAGCGGCCGATTTCACGAAAATAGGCGCGATGGCTCTCGACCTGCAGGTCGATCAGCCGCACCGCATGACCCACGGCAAGCGCCGACGCCGCGACCAATTCCAGCCCCAGCGGCTCGAGGCGAAGAAAGACCTTGGTATACATCAGCGGGCCGGGATGGACGCAAAGCAGACGCATGCAGACCTCCTTTGTTCGGCGGCTGCGGTTCAGGACCGTGCAGGCTCCATCAGACAAAAATGTAAAATAATTCCGCGCCTATCGGCTTATCAACCAGGCATCATATTGCAATCAGGCTGCATAGCTGACCTCGGGGCCTGGTTATCGGTCAAAATCCCGCGATGCCGAATTCAGGCAGGTCACAACTTCTATGACGCAAACTAAGAAGTTTTGGTTCCTATCGAGCGGGCGGACACTTATTTTCGCGCCAGATTAGTCGTATTTTCTCCGAGGGTATCGTAGCGCAGCGCGCTAAGACAGCGCTTCGCTAAGATTAATTATCTACAGACTTGCCAGTCCTGGTGGAGCGAGCGCTGGGCCCGGTGGCGCCGGCGCTGGTCCGACGAGTGGACCAGGTGGCGCGGGTGGTGCGGG
>NZ_JBMFWJ010000083.1:0-2998 GCF_049965395.1 Acidibrevibacterium sp. | reverse complement strand
CTTACGGGTCATGGCTTCTTACGGGTCATGGCTTCGCTTCTCCGGGTTGTCCCAGCGATGATGTCGCCGCACGATATGGTGAAATCGTTATTAATGACAAGCCCCTCCAGGTCGCCGCCGCGTCTGGGGACCAGCTCAGAGGCAAGGGCAGCGAGATAGGGGGCGACGGCGCCGATCACCATGCGTTTGCGGATCCGGTAGGGCTCGCGCTTACTGCGAGAATGATAGGGGGTCGGCTGAATGATCAGCAGTCTCGGCACGAAAATCGCCCCGTTTGTGCACGTGACACCGACGCGACGCCGGCCAGGAACGCCATCCGCGCCGTCATGCCCACGAAACCCTGGCACGGCGATAAGTCTTTGATATATATCAAACCTGCGGCTGCGTCGGCGGTGCGCGTCTTCGCCCTGCATGAGCATTCGCAATGCGGCGATGAATAATTCTTGCCAATTGCCTTTGGCTCTCGACAAATCAAAGCCAGCGATCAACCATGATCCCGAATGGATGATGGGAATTGCATGATGAACACTCATGACACAGGCGTGAAGACTACCGGAACCATGATCGAAGCCGGTGGGCTTCGCATTGACCATGCGCTCCATCGCTTTGTCATCGAGGAGGCACTGCCTGGCACCGGCGTTGCCGCGGCGGCGTTCTGGGATGGGTTCGGCGCCCTGGTGCGCGAGCTGGCGCCAAAGAACCGCGCCCTGCTCGAGCGACGGGACTCGCTCCAGCGCGAGATCGATGCCTGGCACAAGGCGCGCGCCGGTGAGCGCTTCGATCCCGCCGCCTATCAGGCTTTTCTGCGCGAGATCGGCTATCTCGTGCCCGAACCGGCGCCATTTACCATCACGACAGCCAATGTCGATCCCGAGATCGCCCATATCGCCGGGCCGCAGCTCGTCGTGCCGGTGACCAATGGGCGCTATGCCCTGAACGCCGCCAATGCCCGCTGGGGCAGCCTCTATGACGCGCTCTACGGCACCGACGCCCTGCCCGACGCGCCGGCCGCCACCGGCAAGGGCTATGATCCGGCGCGCGGCGGCGCCGTCATCGCGTGGGCGCGGCGTTTCCTCGACGAGACGTTTCCGCTCGATGGCACCAACCATGCCGCGGCGACCGGCTATGCCATCCGCGATGGCGCGCTCGTCGTACGCCATCCCGGAGGCAGCGCCCGGCTTCGCGACGGCGCCCAATTCGTCGGCTTCGCGGGGGATGAGGCGGCACCGAAAGCGGTGCTGCTTCGCCATCATGGCCTTCATGTCGAATTACGCTTTGATCGCGCGCACCCGATCGGTGGCACGGACACCGCCGGCCTCGCCGATGTGGTCATCGAATCGGCAATCAGCACGATCATGGATTGCGAAGACAGCGTCGCGACCGTCGATGCCGCCGACAAGATCTCGGCCTATCGCAACTGGCTCGGGCTGATGCGTGGCACCTTGACCGCGACCTTCGAGAAAGGCGGACGCACGCTGGAGCGGAAGCTCAACCCCGACCGCGTCTTCGTCACCCCCGATGGCGGCACGCTCACCTTGCCCGGCCGCAGCCTGATGCTGGTGCGTAATGTCGGCCACCACATGTACACCGATGCGGTGCGCAGCGCCGCGGGCGAGGAAATCCCGGAAACCTTTCTCGACGCCGCGGTGACCGCACTGATCGCGCTTCATGATCTCCGCGGCAGCCAGCCCCTCAAGAATAGCCGCGCCGGCTCGATTTATATCGTTAAACCGAAACTGCACGGGCCGGAAGAAGTGGCCCTCGCCGATCTGCTTTTCGCCCGCGTCGAGGACATGCTCGGCCTTGCCCGTGGCACCATGAAAATGGGCATCATGGACGAGGAGCGCCGGACCAGCGCCAATCTCGCCGCCGCAATCCATGCGGCCCGGACGCGGGTCGCGTTCATCAATACTGGCTTCCTTGACCGCACCGGCGATGAAATCCACACCGCCATGGAAGCCGGCGCGGTGATCCGCAAAAACGAGATGAAGTCGACCGCCTGGATCCGCGCCTATGAGGATCGCAACGTTACCATCGGTCTCGCCGCAGGTCTCGCCGGGCGCGCGCAGATCGGCAAGGGGATGTGGGCGGCACCGGACCGCATGGCGGAGATGCTGGCACAGAAAATCGCCCATCCCGAGGCCGGTGCCAATACCGCCTGGGTGCCCTCCCCCACCGCCGCGACGTTGCATGCGTTGCATTATCACAAGGTGGACGTCGCGGCGCGGCAAAAGGCGCTCGCGACCAAGCCGACCCCACCGCTCGCCGATCTCCTCACGCTGCCACTCGCTGCTGGCATCAACTGGTCGCCGGAGGAGCTGCAACAGGAATTGGACAACAATGCGCAAGGCATCCTCGGCTATGTCGTGCGCTGGATCGACCAGGGTGTCGGCTGCTCGAAAGTCCCCGATATCCACGATGTCGGGTTGATGGAGGACCGCGCTACCCTGCGAATTTCGAGCCAGCACATCGCCAATTGGCTGCATCATGGCGTCGTCAGCAAGGAGCAGGTGATGGCGACGCTAAAGCGCATGGCGGCAGTAGTCGATCGCCAGAACGAAGGTGATCCGGCCTATCACCCGATGGCGCCACAGTTCGACGGCCCCGCTTTCAAGGCCGCGTCCGATCTCGTCTTCAAAGGCCGTTCGCAGCCCAACGGGTATACCGAATTCGTGCTCCACCATTGGCGGCGCGAAGCGAAAAAAGCCGGCTGAACCGAGAAAAATCAATCTCATAAAAAAAGAAAATATATCTGAAAAACTTTCTTCACTACAGCGCGGAGTGACACTGCGACGACGGTGGGGCGAGGCTCAGACCAAACTTCTGCGATGCGTAAAGAAATAAATCGATGCTGGCGCGTGGGGCGGTGCGAAGTCAGGCGCTGAGGCTGTCCTGTTCGACGTCGACGACGCTGAGATCATCGATGATCTGCCATCAATCGCATGCTGCTCATGGACGTGCGCGCAGCCGTCGGCCGAGAAGCAAGTCCGACGGCGGG
>NZ_JBMFWJ010000082.1:0-5272 GCF_049965395.1 Acidibrevibacterium sp. | reverse complement strand
GTCGGCACCTCGATGGACACCAATTACTGCTATGGCCAGATCCCGGCGCTCACGCGCGAGAAATACGCCGAGGCGCATGAGCTGATCATGCGCGCTTGGCGTGAGCCCGAGCCCTTTGCCTTCAATGGGCGCTACACCAAGCTCCGCTACGTCAATCTCTGGCCGCGGCCGCTGCAAAAACCCCATCCGCCGATCCACATTCCTGGCGGCGGCTCGGTCGAGACCTATGATTTCTGCATCGACAACACCTATTCTTATTCTTACTTGAGCTTTTCTGGCTATTTGCGCGCCCGCGCCCTGATGGAGGGCTATTGGGAGCGGGTGGCGCAACGCAACACGCCGGATTCCTCGCCCTATCGCGCCGGCTTCGCGCAGACCATTTGCGTCGCCGAAACCGATGCCGAGGCCGAGCGGCTCTATGCCGAGCACGTGCTCTATTTCTATAATCGCTGCCTGCATATTTTCCCCGGCTTCGCCGACGCCCCGGGCTATCGCACGATCAAGACCATCCAATCCGGGGCGCTCGCGCAATACGGCGCCCGGTTCCGCTATCAGCCGATGACCTGGAAGGAGTTGATCGAGGGCGGCCATGTCATCGCCGGCAGCCCGGAGACGGTGCGCCAGCGCATGGAGGATCTGATCCGTGGGCTACGTGTTGGCAATATTTTCTGTCTTCTCCATGTCGGGAATATGCCGAACGAAAAAACCATGTATTCAACGCGGTTGTTCGCCGAGCGGGTCATGCCGGCTTTGCGCGGGATGTGGCCGGATTATGCCGGGGATGACCGATTTTGGTGCCACCCTCTGGAAAATCCGGTAATGCCGGCGCCACTTGCCCGCGGCTTTGTGGCGGCATCGACGCGCGGCGCGGAGGTTTCGCGATGATCACCGAACGCACGATCACCCTCCGCGACCGCCGCGTCGCCGTTCTCGAAGGCGGCGTTGGCCGCGATCTGGTGTTTCTCCACGGCGCCGGCGGGCTCACCGCCGATGACCCGCTGCTTCGCCATCTCGCCGCGCGCTATCGCGTGCATGCGCCGCTGCTCCCCGGCTTCGGTGCGAGCGAGGACGCCCCAGAACTGCGCGAGATGCTGGATGTCACGCTGCACGGGTTCGATGTCATCGATGCGCTCGGCCTCGCGCGACCGCTTCTGGTCGGGCATTCGATGGGCGGAATGATCGCCGCCGAAATGGCCGCGATCGCGCCGCGCGAGATCGAAGACCTGGCGCTCATCGCCCCGGCCGGCCTGTGGCGCGACGAGCATCCGATCGCCGATCTCTTCGCGATGCTGCCGCATCAATTGCCGGCGCTGTTGTTCCATGATGTCGCGCTCGGCGAACGGCTGCTGACCGGCGGGCTCAACCTCGAAGACCCGCAATTCCTGATCGGCTTTCTGGTGCGCAACGCCCGCCAGCTCGGCATGGCTGGCAAATTGCTGTTTCCCATCCCCGATCGTGGCCTTGCCGACCGGCTTTACCGCATCCGCGCCCGCACGCTCCTGATCTGGGGCGAGAGTGATCGGCTGATCCCGCCGGTCTATGCCGATGCTTTCGCCGCTGGTCTCACCGCTGCGGCGGCGCTGCACCGGGTGCTGATCCCCGCCTGCGGTCATCTGGTCGGCGCGGAACGGCCGGAAGCGGTGCTGACGGCGCTGGCACAGGCGGGTTTCTGATCGCCCCGGCTTGCCAAACCGGCGTCCGGCCGCCATATCGGCGCGGGCCGGATCGGAAAAGGCTGGGCAAACGGGTTCCGATCGGCTATACATCGAAGGAGATCGGGCGCGCGGGGCAGGGGCCTCGCCGCGCCCGTTGTGGTATGGAGGCCGCTCGTGTCTGAAACGCCGCTTGAAAAGATCCGCAATATCGGGATCACCGCGCATATCGACGCGGGCAAAACCACCACCACCGAGCGCATCCTCTATTACACCGGGGTTTCGCACAAAATCGGCGAGGTGCATGACGGCAACACCACGACCGATTACATGGAGCAGGAGCGCGAGCGCGGCATCACCATCACCTCCGCCGCGGTGACGTGTGAGTGGAAAAACCACCGCATCAACATCATCGACACCCCCGGCCATATCGATTTCAACATCGAGGTCAACCGCTCGCTGCGGGTGCTCGATGGCGCGGTGTTCATCATCGAGGGCGTCGCCGGCGTGCAGCCGCAATCGGAGACCAATTGGCGGCTTGCCGACCGCTATAACGTCCCGCGCATCATCTTCATCAACAAGCTCGACCGCACCGGCGCTGACTTCTATCGCGCCTTCGATACCCTCAAGGAAAAGCTCGACATCGTCGCGTTGCCGCTGCAACTCCCGATTGGCACCGAGGATCAATTCGTCGGCGTCGTCGATCTCGTCGAGATGAAGGCAATCATCTGGGAGGGCGGCGAGCTTGGCGCGAAATATCATGACGCCCCGATCCCCGCTGACCTCATCGAGAAAGCCAAGGAACATCGCCAAACGCTGCTCGATACCGCGCTCTCGGTCGATGACGCGGCGATGGAGGAGTATTTCGAGTCTGGCGACGTCGCGGTGGAAACCCTCAAGCGCTGCATCAAGGCCGGCACCATCAGCGGCGCCTTCCGCCCGGTGCTGTGCGGCACCGCCTTCAAGAATAAGGGGGTGCAGCCACTGCTCGACGCCGTGCTCGATTATCTCCCCTCACCGGTCGATGTCCCCGGCATCAAGGTCGCCGCCGAGGAAGGAGAGGACGAACATGCCGAGCGTCGCCGCATCAAGGCCGACCCCAATGCGCCTTTCGCCGGCCTCGCCTTCAAGATCATCAACGATAAATACGGCACCCTGACCTTCGTGCGGGTTTATGCCGGAACCCTCCGCTCGGGCGATACCGTGCTCAACACCACCCGCGGGCACAAGGAACGCATCGGCCGGATGTTCCAGATGCACGCCGACAAGCGCGCCGAGATCAAGGAGGTTTCCGCCGGCGACATCGCCGCCTTCGTCGGACTCAAGGACACCATGACCGGCGATACTCTCGCCGCCGCGAACGACCCGGTGGTGCTCGAGCGCATGGCCTTCCCGGTGCCGGTGATCGACATCTCGGTCGAACCGCGGACCAAAGAATCGGTCGAGAAAATGACCATCGGGTTGCAAAAGCTCGCCGGCGAAGACCCCTCGCTGCGTTTGCGAACCGATCAGGAGAGCGGCCAGACCATTCTTTCCGGCATGGGCGAGCTGCATCTCGAAATCATCATCGACCGGCTGAAGCGCGAATATGGCGTTGAGGCCAATATCGGCGCGCCGCAGGTCGCCTATCGCGAAACCATCACCCGCGCGCACACGGAAACCTACACCCACAAGAAGCAAACCGGCGGCTCGGGCCAGTTCGCCGAGGTCAAGATGATTTTTGAGCCGCTGGAGCGCAACGGCGGCGTCGTCTTCGAGAACAAGGTGGTCGGCGGCGCGGTGCCGCGCGAATACATTCCGGCGGTCGAAAAAGGCATCCGCGTGCAGGCCGAAACCGGGGTGCTGGCCGGGTTCCCGACCGTCGATTTCAAATACACCCTCGTCGATGGCAAGTATCATGACGTCGATTCGAGTGCGTTGGCCTTCGAAATCGCCGCCAAGGCCTGTTTCCGCGAGGGGATGAAAAAGGCGAGCCCGATCATCCTCGAGCCGATCATGGATGTCGAGATCACGACGCCGCAGGACCATGTCGGCGACGTGGTCGGCGATATCAACCGCCGCCGCGGCATGATCCAGAACCAGGAAAGCTCGGGCTCAACGATCATCGTCCGCGCCCATGTTCCCTTGAAGGAAATGTTCGGCTATATTTCGGACCTTCGCAGCATGACCAAGGGGCGCGCATCCTTCACCATGCAGTTCCACCATTACGATCCCGTGCCACGCAACATCGCGGACGAGATCATGGCCAAAAGCGCCTGATGGCGGGCATCTAATGCCAACGCCCCGTCTGCACTGGATGCGGGGGCGGCGCGACGAGGAGGGCGGGCAGGCCCGCACCCTCGAATGGATCGGGTGTGACGACGCGGGCGAGACCATTGCCCGCGTCGTTCGTTTACAGGGGCCGCTTCATGCCGGCTGGCGGCTCTATCAGGCCGTCGCCCTCGATACCGAGGCCCGCATCGTGCAACTCCGGCCCGCTCCCCCGGCCGGTGCGGACTGGCTTGCCTATATCGGCGGCCAAGTCGTCGGCCGCGCCGCCCTCCCCCTCCAAGCCGTCCGCACCGCCGAGGCAGCACTCGGGGCGGGGTGAAGAAGGCAAGGCTTGAGGTTGGGGAAAGAATCTTCTTTTTCTGAAGAAAAAGAAGCAAAAAGACTTTTCTCCATTTTGATTACAGCGGGATTCCTCGGATGCCGAGCAACGAGGTCAACGAACAAGGACGCTTCTGGCTCGCGGGCACGCCCATCGGCGAAGGGCGCCCGTTTCCAACGGACGCCGAGGATGGGACACTGACCATTGATGAGAATGGCAGAATCACGCTTCATCGTCGGCCTATTACAAGAAATAATCCAAGCAAACTAAAAATAAATAAAGAGCATGACGTCATAATTGGGTACTTACCTCAAAGTGATAGATATGTTTATATCACAGGATTCGATTTTTTTCATTGGCTACGTCCAGTTCAAGCAAAAATTTGTTTGATATGTCACGATTTATTGCCTGATTTACCAAAAATTGATAGCGAAGCCAACATCGAGATCGCGTTGGACGGATTCGAGTATTGGCTTGGATTGCCGTTCCCGCGATATGAATGCCGCGAGGATGGCACGGTCGCGCTCATTGGCAGACCAATGCAATATCATAATTTTACAAAGATTGGATTAAATTACGATATCACAATTGAAAAGGATTGGATAGGTGAAGTTTCCCGCGCGAAAGGAGTGATGGCCGCGTCCGGGAAAATCCTTCTTAAGCCACACTCCGCCACGACGCTGCCGGAGTTGGCAAAGACGATTCATATGCTGGAGGAATTTCTACTTCTTCTTACAGACCGGCATCGCAGCCTCGCTTGGCCGAGAATCAAACGGCAAAAACAAGATTTTGTATTTTATTATCTTTCCAAATCAAAACGTGGGCAATCAGAAATCGATCATTTGGCTTGCTCCATATGCTTTCCCTCAATTACAGAAAAATTTTGCGAAATTATTAACAACTGGTACGGGCAAAATGATATTTTGACATTGGCTTGCCAATTTTACTTGGCTACACGCCGTTTATCAAATATCCCCCTGGAGCTAAAATTCGTCTCTTTGGTGTGGGCATTGGAGGCGATGAGCCGGAA
>NZ_JBMFWJ010000081.1:0-5448 GCF_049965395.1 Acidibrevibacterium sp. | reverse complement strand
GAGACGGAAACCAAACCGAAGCCGATGGTCGAAATTGGCGGACGTCCCATTCTCTGGCATATTATGAAAATCTATGCCGCGCACGGGATCAACGAGTTCATCATTTGCCTCGGCTACAAGGGCTATGTGATCAAAGAGTTCTTTATCAATTATTTTGTCCATAGCTCCGATATTACCGTCGATCTCGGCCGCAACGCCGTCGAGGTGATCCGCCCGCAGGCCGAGCCCTGGCGCGTCACCCTGGTCGAGACCGGCGAGGCCACCGAAATCGGCGGCCGCATCCGCCGCATCTTGCCGCATGTCGCGGGGGATGACGCATTCTGTCTCACCTATGGCGACGGCGTTGCCGATATCGATGTCCGCGGCCTGATCGACTTTCATCGCAAGGAGGGGCGGCTTTGCACCGTCACCGCCGTGCAGCCGCCTGGCCGCTTCGGCGCCATTCGCCATGAGGGCGCGCGGGTGACGCGCTTTGCCGAAAAGCCGGTCGGCGATGGCGGCTGGATCAATGGCGGCTTCTTCGTCGCAAGCCCGGCGGTCGGCGCCTATATCGCCGGCGATGACACGGTTTGGGAGCGCGAACCCCTGGAGCGGCTGGCCGAGGAGGGGCAGCTCTCGGTCCATTTCCATCAGGGCTTCTGGCACCCGATGGATACGCTGCGTGACCGCCGCTTGCTCGAGGGGCTTTGGGCCTCTCGCCAGGCGCCTTGGAAGATCTGGTGACCCATGCGCATTCTGATTACCGGTAATCTCGGCTATGTCGGCTCGGTGCTCGTTGGCCATTTGCGGCGGGCGCTGCCGGAGGCGCGCCTGATCGGCTTCGATGCGGCGTTTTTCGCCCATTGCCTGACCGCGCGGGCGCCGCTTCCCGAGCATCGCCTCGAGCGCCAGCATTTCGGCGATGTCCGCGATCTCCCCGGCGATTTGCTCGACGGGGTGGACGCGATCGTGCATCTCGCCGCGGTTTCGAACGATCCCATGGGCAATCGTTTCGAGGTAGTGACGGATGCGATCAATCACCGCGCCAGCGTGCGTCTCGCCGAACTCGCGGCCGCGCGCGGCGTCACGCATTTCGTGTTTGCCTCCTCCTGCAGCGTCTATGGCCTTGCCGATGCGACGCCGCGCCGCGAGGGCGATGCGCTCAACCCGCTCACCGCCTATGCGCGCTCGAAAATCGCAACCGAGGAGGGGCTCGCCCAGGCCGATCTCGGGGCGATGGTGACGACGTCGCTCCGCTTCGCGACCGCCTGTGGCTTTTCGCCGCGGCTGCGGCTTGATCTCGTACTCAATGATTTCGTTGCCGCAGCCCTTGCCGCGCGCCGCATCAGCGTGCTCTCCGATGGCTCGCCCTGGCGGCCGCTGATCGATGTCAACGACATGGCGCGCGCCATCGTCTGGGCGCTGACCCGCGATGAGAGCGCCGGCGGGCGGCGGCTTGCGGTCAATGCCGGGTCGGATGCGTGGAATTTTCAGGTCCGCGATCTTGCCGCCGCCGTCGCCGCAGCGGTGCCGGGGACGGAGGTTTCGATCAACCACGCCGCACCGCCCGACCAACGCTCCTACCGCGTCGATTTCCGCCTGTTTCGCGAACTCGCGCCGGCGCATCAGCCGGCGATGACGCTGGCCGGCTCGATCGCGGCGTTGCGCGATGGGCTGGCCGCGATCGCCTTCGCCGACGCAGACTTTCGCAACTCACCATTGATGCGCCTTAAAGTTCTCGAACATTTGACCGAACAGGGCAGGCTCGGCGCCGATCTGCGCTGGCGCGAAGGAGAGGTCTGACGATGATTTTCCATGAAACCCCGGTTGCGGGCTGCCGTCTGATCGAACTCGAAAAACGCGGTGACGCGCGGGGATTTTTTGCTCGCCTCTTTTGCGAGCGCGAATTCGCGCAAGCCGGTTTGGAAACCCGCTTCGTGCAGGCGAATAATTCGCTGACGGCTGAGGCCGGCACGCTGCGCGGCCTGCATTACCAATTGCCGCCCGCCGCCGAGGTCAAGCTGGTGCGGTGCGTGCGTGGCGTGCTCTGGGACGTGGTGCTCGATCTCCGCCCCGATAGCCCGAGCTTCGGGCGCTGGTTCGGCGCCGAGCTTTCGGCCGAGAATCGCCGCATGATGTATGTGCCGCGCGGCTGCGCGCATGGCTTTGTCACCCTGGGGGACGATGCCGAGGCGCTCTATTTCGTCAGCGCCTTCTATGCCGCCGAGGCGGAGCGCGGGGTGCGTTGGAACGATCCGCGCTTTGCGATCGATTGGCCGATCACCCCGAAAATTCTCTCTGACAAGGATGCCGCCTGGCCCGATTTCAATGACGAATTCCACGGCACCGCGCAGCTGCGGGGGGTGCGGTGAGGATTCTCCTCACTGGCGCCTCGTCCTTCACCGGCTATTGGTTTGCGAACGCCTTGGCGGCGGCGGGCCACGAGGTTGTGGCGCCGCTGCGGGGGGCGGCGGCGGGCTATGCGGGGGCACGCGCCGCGCGGGTCGCGGGGCTCGAAGGCACGGTGCGCTTGGTGCCCGCATGCCCGTTTGGTGACGCAAAGTTTCAGGCCCTGATCGCCGGGGAAAAATTTGATCTCCTCTGTCACCACGCCGCCGCGGTCGGCGATTACCGCAGCCCGGATTTCGACGTCGCCGCCGCGCTCGCCGCGAACACCAACGGGCTGCGCTCGGTGCTCGCAACGATGGCGGAGCGCGGTCTGCGCGGCGTCGTCCTCACCGGTTCGGTGTTTGCGCAGGGCGAGGGCGCCGGCGAGACGCCGCTCCGCGCATTTTCGCCCTATGGGCTCTCGAAGGGGCTGACGGCGGCGGTGTTTCGCTATCGCTGCGGCGAGATCGGCCTGCCGCTCGGGCATTTCGTCATCGCCAACCCGTTCGGCCCGCTCGAGGAGCCGCGCTTTTGCACCTATCTTCTGCGCACCTGGCGCGAGGGCAAGACCGCCGAGGTGCGCACGCCGCGCTATGTCCGCGACAATGTCCCGGTTCGTGCGCTGGCTGACGCCTATGCCGGCTTCGTGGCGAAAATCCCTGGCGGTGCTGCGGAAACCCGCCTCGGCCCGAGTTTTTATGTCGAAACCCAAGGCGCGTTCGCCGAGCGTTTTGCGCGCGAGACCAGGGCGCGGAGCAAGCTCGCTTGCACCCTCACGCTCGCCGAGCAAAGCGATTTTTCCGAGCCGATGGTCCGCATCAACACAGACCCGCTCCGACTTTCCCCCGTTGCCGAGGCGGCGCTCTGGGATGAGTATATCGAGGCAGCGCTGGCGGGGGTGTAAGACGAGACGATGGGCACAGGGACAGGCCGAAAATCTCCTGTCAACGCGAACGAAGAGGAGATGCTGCGTCTGCGCTCGGTGATCGCGGCCCAGAAATGGGATATCGCCGGCCTCGTCGAACAGCGCGATGCTTTGCTGCAAACCGTCGCGGCGCGCGAGGAGACCATCGCTCATCTCGAGAGCCGTCTCACCGCGCGCAAGGCCGAGCGGGGG
Source organism: Acidibrevibacterium sp. (assembly GCF_049965395.1). Classification (NCBI taxonomy): domain Bacteria; kingdom Pseudomonadati; phylum Pseudomonadota; class Alphaproteobacteria; order Acetobacterales; family Acetobacteraceae; genus Acidibrevibacterium; species Acidibrevibacterium sp. The sequence goes on along the minus strand of NZ_JBMFWJ010000081.1, from coordinate 1,964 downwards.
CGAATGGCGCGGACCATCACCACGCTCCGCGAGTCTGGCCGCCGTGCCGGTGCTGGGCTCGATCTCGCGGCAACGGCGCTCGGGCTGTTGCCGGCGCTGCTCGACGGGGCGGGCGCTATGCCGGTCGCGCTGGCGGCGTGGCTGCTGGAGACGCTCGGGATGATCGATGCCGCCTTTTATCGGCGCCATTGCCCGCTTTCGCTCGGGGATGTCGATCCCGCCGCGCATTACCTGGCGCAGGGTGAAGCGGCCGGCATCGCGCCCAATGTCCTGTTCGATCCGCGCTTTTACCGCAGCCAATTGCCCCCGGAGACAGCGCTGCCGGCCGGGCTGCTCGGCCATTATCTGCTGGAGGGTTGGCGGCAGGGCCTTGATCCGCACCCCTTGTTCAGCGGCGCTTTCTATGCCCGGCGCTATGGCAGCGAGGGTGCTGGAAAAATTAATCCGCTGCTTCATTTTCTCCGCCTCGGCGCCGCCGCCGGGCATGCCCCACATCCCTTGTTCGACCCGGGCTTTTACGCCCGCCAGCGCGGCGATGGCGCCGGGCACGACGCGGCCGCGTTGGTCGAGCATTTTCTTGTGACCGGCTGGCGTGAGGGGCTGGTGCCGAGCCCGCTCTTCGATGCCGTATTCTACATCCGCCGCAACCGCGCGGCGCTGGAGGCCGGTGTCAACCCGCTGCTGCATTATCTTCTGGTCGGCGAGGCGGAGGGCAGGATGCCCAATCCCGGCTTCGACCCCGCTTATTACCGCGAGCTTCTGCCGCCCGGGGAGGCGCCGCGCGGCAGCGTGATCGCCCATTTCGTCACAACCGGCGCCGCGCGTGGCCTCGCGCCAAGCCCGCTCTTTGATCCCGCTTTTTATGTCGAGGCCAACCCCGATGTGCGGCTGGGCGACGCCAATCCGCTCGCCCATTATCTCGAATTCGGCGCGCGCGAAGGCAGGGATTTCCATCCCCTGATCGATCGCGATTATCTCCGCCGCCAGGTGGAGGCGGTGGCGCCGGGGGAGGGAGATTATCTCCGCCTGCTCGCTGAGGATCCGCGCTGTCGCGCGCTATCGCCGACGCGGCTCTTCGATCCCGCCTTCTATGCCGCCCATGTGCCGGCGGCGCGTGAGGCCCCATGCGGCTTGTTCGAGCATTTCCTGCGCGCCGTCGCGCGCGCCGATGTCAGCCCGCACCCGTTATTCTCCACCGCGTTTTATAGCGCGCAGGTGGAGTGGCGGGCGCGCTCACGCGACCCGCTCTCGGATTATCTTCAGTTCGGCGCCGCCGAGGGGCTTTTGCCGCATCCCTTGTTTGACGGCAAAATCTATCTCGAACGCTATCCGGATGTGGCGCGCGATGGCGCCAATCCCTTGCTCCATTACCTCGAGCATGGCGGGCGCGGGACGGAGCGGCGGATTCCCCATGCCCTGTTCGACCCGGTCTATTTTCTGGAAAATCTTGGCCGGGTGCCGGACGCGCCGCATCTGCAGGAATTTCTGACGCTGCCGCTCGAGGAATTGGCCGATCCGTTTCCGCTGTTTGATTGCCAGTATTACCTTCGCCAGGTGCCGGCACTGTTTGAGAGCGGGATCAACCCGCTGCTCCATTATCTGCTTTCGCCGCCGGGGCAGGGCGCCAACCCGCATCCTTTGTTCGACGAGAAATTCTACCTCGCGCAAAAACCCGAACTCGCGCGCGGCAGCAAGCCGTTGCTGCTCCATTATCTGCAGCAGGGCTATAAGGAACTTCTGTCGCCGCATCCCTGTTTCGATAGCAAATACATCGCCGAACGCAGCCCCGATCTGATCAAGGAGGGGCGGATTCCGCTGCTCGATTATCTGATCCATGGGGCGTTCCGCGAGTATGACCCGGCGCCGTGGTTCGATGGCGTCTCCTATAGCATTCTCCATCAGGAGGCTGATCCCAAGGCCGCCAATCCGCTGGTCGATTTCCTTGCGCGCCACCCGGATTTCCG
>NZ_JBMFWJ010000080.1:0-6277 GCF_049965395.1 Acidibrevibacterium sp. | reverse complement strand
GGCCGCAGCGCCTGGGGCCGCAGCGCCTGGGGCCGCAGCGCCTGGGGCCGCAGCGCCGGCCATTTTTGGCGGTCGCGGAGGGAGCGGCGGAGATGGCGGTGCGGCCTAAATCTGGGTCGCATCGTCTTTGTGCAATGCACCATGAGATTGCCTGGAGACGATGTCAATGCCCGGGATGGGCAAAACCGTGCCTCATCGCTGCCTCTGCCTTACGACAAAGGTGCGCGATCACTTGCCATGACCACGCCTGGGTCGTTCCTCCGCACTCCAAAATTCCGTCACCCCCCTTTCCCCGAGCATAGCGGGCTTGACTCGGGCCCATGTCGGTGAGAACAATAAGAGAACATTTTTCCCATTTGTAAGAGGTTAACGTCACCCGTGCGGCCGCTTTCCGCCATCGAGTCTCTGCGCGCGCGGATCGAGACGCTTGAGGGGCGCCGGCCTGGGCGGGCCGTGTTGCCGTTCGGGATCGCGGCGATCGATGCCCATTTGCGCGGCGGTGGCCTTGCGCATGGGGCGGTGCATGAGATCGCCGGTGGCGGCCATGCGGCGATCGATGCTGCCGCTGCGGCCCTGTTTGCCGCCGGCATCGCCGCCCGCGCCGGCGGCATGGTGCTGTGGTGTCTCGCGCGGCCGGATCTGTTTGCGCCGGCGCTGGCCGAGGCCGGGCTCGGCCCCGATCGGGTGATTTATCTCGAAGCGGGTGACGACAAGACAGCGCTCGCCTGCGCCGAGGAGGGGCTGCGCCATGGCGGGCTCGGCGCTGTCGTCGCCGAAGTCGCGCGGCTCTCGATGACCGCCTCGCGCCGGCTGCAGATCGCCGCCGAAGGCACCGGCACCCTCGGCCTCGTGCTGCACCGCTGGCGGCGCCAGAGCGAGGCGGCGACATTCGCGCCGAGCGCGGCCGAGACGCAGTGGCGGGTCTCGGTGCTGGCATCGACGCCGCTGCCGGTGCCGGGGGTTGGCCGGCCGCGCTGGCTGGTCGCGCTGATCCGCGCGCGGGCGGGAGAAACTGCCGAGTTTGAAGTGGAGGCGTGCGATGACGCGGGTCGTCTCGCTGTTCCTGCCGCACTGGCCGACCGACCGCTGGCGGCGGCGGACGGGCGTCGCGGCGCCGCCGGGTGAGCGGCCGCTGGCCCTCATCGGCCAGGAAGGCGGGCGGCGGGTGGTGCTGGCCGCCGATGCGGCGGCCGCGGCGGTGGGGCTGCGGCCCGGCATGGCGGTGGCCAAGGCGCGGGCGCTGATCCCCGGCCTCGTCACCGCGCGCGCCGATCCGGCGGCCGATGCCGCCGCACTCGAGCGGCTCGCGCTCTGGGCGCTTCGCCATTACGCGCCGCTCGCCGCCGCCGATCCGCCAGATGGCATCGTCATCGACACCACCGGCGCCGATCATCTCCATGGCGGCGAAGAGGCCATGCTCGCCGCCATGCGCGCGCGTCTTGCCGCCGCCGGGATCAGTGCCCGCGCCGCCAGTGCCGACACCTGGGGGGCAGCGCACGCGCTCGCGCGTCATGCGGCGCGGCCGATCACGGTGGCGCCCATCGGTGACACGGCTGCTGCCATCGCGCCCCTGCCGCTCGCGGCCCTCCGCCTTTCGCCGGCGCTGGTCGCCGCTTTGCAAACGCTCGGCTTTCTTCGCATCCGCGATCTCATGGCGCAGCCGCGCGCGCCCCTCGCGCGCCGCTTCGGGCCGGAGCTTCTGCAAAGGCTCGACCAAGCACTCGGGCGGCTCGCCGAACCGATCACTCCGGTCCGGGCGCCCGAGCTGATCGAGGTCCGCCGCCATTTCGCCGAACCGATCGCCACCGCCGAGACCATCGCCGCCGCCATCGCCGCTCTGGCCCGGCCTCTTGCCGTGGCGCTGGAAGCCAAGGGGCTCGGCGCCCGCCGGCTCGACCTCCTCTGCCATCGCGTCGATCGCGCCGCCCAGGCGATCCGCATCGGCACTGCCCGGCCGCTTCGTGACCCTAAACATTTGTCCCGGCTTCTCAGCGAGAAGATCGAGACTATCGACCCCGGCTTCGGGATCGAGGCCCTGGCGCTGGCCGCTTCGCTTACCGAACCGCTGGCCGCAACCCAACGCGCATCCGCGCTGATCGCGGCGCCGGCGCCGGATATCGCCGATCTGATCGACGTGCTCGCCAACCGCATCGGCGCCGAGCGGGTCTATCGCGCCGCCCCGGTGATGAGCGACGTGCCGGAGCGGAGCGTGCGCCGCATCCCGCCCCTCGCCCCCGCGACCGGGACCACCTGGCCAGCCGGATGGCCACGCCCGGCGCGGCTTTTCACGCCGCCGGAGCGGATCGAAACCGTTGCCTTGCTCCCCGATCATCCGCCGCTCGCCTTTACCTGGCGCGGCCAGCGGCGGCGGGTTGCGCGCGCCGACGGGCCAGAGCGGATACTCGGCGAATGGTGGAAGCGTGACGCCGAACTGGCGGCGGTGCGGGATTATTTTCGCATCGAGGACGAGGTCGGCGCGCGGTTCTGGATTTTCCGCGCCGGCGACGGCGAAGATGCCGCGAGCGGCGCGCAGCAATGGTTCCTGCACGGGATTTTCGCATGACCGCGGGCTATGCCGAGCTGCAGGTGACCTCGCCGTTCAGTTTCCTGCGCGGTGCCTCTTCCTGCGAGGATCTATTCGCAACCGCTGCAACCCTTGGCCTTGCTGCGCTCGCGATCACCGATCGCAACACGCTCGCCGGGATCGTGCGCGCCCACGAAGCAGCGAAAGCGAGCGGTGTTCGCCTGATCGTCGGCTGCCGGCTCGATCTTAGCGATGGCGCCGCGGTGCTCGTCTATCCGACTGACCGCGCCGCCTATGCCCGGCTCTGCCGCCTGCTCTCCTTGGGCAAGCGCCGCGGCGGCAAAGGGCGATGCCATCTCACCTGGGACGATCTCGCCGCCCATGCCGCGGGGCTGATCGCCGTCCTTGTCCCCGATCGCGCCGATGACACGCTGCGCGCGCGTTTGCGAAGACTGCGTGAGCTCTTCGGCGCTCGCGCCCATCTCGCGCTCACGCTTCAGCGGCGGCCCAATGATCAGCTTCGGCTGTGGGAACTTTCCACCTGCGCGGCTGCGCTGCGGGTCGCGACCGTAGTCACCAATGACGTGCTGTTTCACGAACCCGGACGGCGGCGCTTGCAGGATGTCCTCACCTGCATCCGCCATCATGTCACCATCGATAATCTCGGCGACCGGCGCGAGCGCCACGCCGATCGCTATCTCAAGCCGCCGGCAGAGATGCACCGGCTGTTTGCCCGCTATCCCGAAGCGCTCGCCCGCACACTCGCGATCATGCAAGACTGCCGCTTCACGCTTGACGAACTCGCCTATCAATACCCCGAGGAGCGCGACGATCCCAGGCTCACGCCGCAGGAGACGCTCGCCGATCTCACCTGGAAGGGGGCTGCTGCGCGTTATCCGGAAGGGGTTCCGGCAAAGGTGCAGGCAATTCTGCGGCATGAACTGGCGCTGATCGAAAAGCTCGCCTACGCGCCCTATTTCCTCACTGTCCACAGCATCGTGCGTTTTGCCAAATCGCAAGGCATTCTCTGCCAAGGGCGCGGCTCGGCCGCCAATTCTGCGGTCTGTTATTGTCTTGGCATCACCGCGATCGACCCTGACCGCAACGATCTCCTGTTTGAGCGCTTCATCTCCGAGGAGCGGCGCGAGCCTCCCGATATCGACGTCGATTTCGAGCATGAGCGGCGTGAACAGGTTATTCAATGGGTGTTCGATACCTATGGCCGCGATCACGCCGCGCTTTGCGCGACTGTCATCCGCTATCGCGCACGTGCGGCGCTGCGCGACGTCGGCAAAGCCCTGGGGCTTTCCGAAGATATCATCACGCTGCTCGCAACCCAGCTATCACGATGGTCGGATGCTGAGATCAGCGATGCGCAGATTGCGGCATTGGGCCTCAATCCTCGAGATCGGCGCTTGCGTCTGACACTCGCTCTCGCCCGCCAGCTCATCGGCGCCCCGCGCCATCTGAGCCAGCACCCTGGCGGATTTGTGCTCACGCATGACCGGCTCGACGATCTCGTTCCGATCGAGCCCGCGGCGATGGCCGACCGTCAGGTCATCGAGTGGGACAAAGACGATATCGATGCGCTGCGTTTCATGAAAGTGGACGTCCTGGCGCTTGGCATGCTGAGCTGTCTTCGCCGCGGGCTCGATCTGCTTGCCGCCCACAAAGGGATCGCGCTCGATCTCGCCAGCATCCCCGCCGAAGAGCCACGCACCTACGCGATGATCCGCCGCGCCGACACGCTCGGCACTTTTCAGATCGAAAGCCGGGCGCAAATGGCGATGCTGCCCCGCCTCAAGCCACGCACCTATTACGACCTCGTCATCCAGGTCGCGATCGTGCGGCCGGGGCCCATTCAGGGCGACATGGTCCATCCCTATCTCCGCCGCCGCGAAGGGCGCGAGCCGGTCGCCTATCCAACGCCGGAACTCGCGTGCGTTCTTGGCAAAACCCTCGGCGTGCCGTTGTTTCAGGAACAAGCGATGCGGGTTGCCATCGTCTGCGCTGGCTTCACGCCGGGGGAAGCGGATCAATTGCGCAAATCGATGGCAACCTTCAAACAGCGCGGCGGAGTCTCGGTGTTTCGCGACAGGCTGATCGCGGGGATGATCGCCAACGGCTATGAGCAGGCATTCGCCGAGCGCACCTTCCGCCAGCTCGAAGGCTTCGGCGCCTATGGTTTTCCTGAGAGCCACGCGGCCTCCTTCGCGCTCATCGCCTATGCCTCGGCGTGGCTGAAATGCTGGCATCCCGACGTGTTTTGCGCCGCCCTCCTCAACGCCCAGCCGCTGGGGTTTTATGCCCCAGCGCAAATCGTGCGCGATGCTATCGCTCATGGGGTCGAGGTGCGCCCGGTTTCCCTCAACGCCTCGCGCTGGGATTGCACTCTGGAACCGACGGGGAATAAGGCGCGTCTTGCGGTGCGGCTTGGCTTGCGCATGGTCAAGGGCCTCGCCAATGCCCATGCCGCCGCGATCATCGCCGCGCGCGCCGACACGCCGTTTGCCTCGGTCGAGGATTTTTGGCGCCGCGCGCGTATCCCGCACGCGGCATTGCTGGCGCTGGCCGCCGCCGATGCCTTTCGCCCGGCGTTTGGCCTCGCGCGGCGTGAGGCGCTCTGGGCGATCAAGGCTTTGGGCGCGGCGCCGCTGCCGCTGTTTGCTGCTGCCGACGCCAGCATTGGCGAGATTGTGCCCGAAATCGCCGAGCCTGACATCACCCTCCGCTCGATGACCGAAGGCAGCGAGGTGGTGGCGGATTATGATCATCTCGGCCTGTCGCTGCGCGCCCATCCAGTTGCGTTTCTGCGCGCCGATCTCCGCCGGCGCGGCCTCGTCACCTGCGCCGAGGCGATGGCCGCGCGCGATGGCCAATGGTGCGAAACCGCTGGCCTCATCCTGGTGCGCCAGCGCCCGGGCAGCGCCAAGGGGGTGCTATTCGTCACGATGGAGGATGAAACCGCGATCGCCAATCTGGTGATCTGGCCAAAGCTGTTCGAAGCCAACCGGCGCGTGATCCTGTCGGCAACGATGCTTGCGGCACGCGGGGTCGTTCAGCGCGAAGGCGAGGTCGTTCACCTCATCGTTCATAAAATTGCCGATCTTTCCAACGTTCTCGCCGCGATCGGCGCCGATGATCTCGCCATGGGGTGCGAGCCTCCCGGCGAGCTTCGCATCAAAAGCCGGAATTTCCACTAACCCAAGCCGCCTTCTTCATCCGCCGCCGCCGAGATCGCTGGCTGGCGCGGCGTCTGGCGCCGTTCCATGCCGCGCCGTCAGCGCTGCAACAAGGTCAGCGATGTCTTTCTCGTCCACCGGCGCGCCAAAAACGTTTTTCATTTTCAGAACCTCTGCCCGCCAGGCGGCGGCGGGAAGAGCGGGCTGTTCATCGACGAACATTGCCGAGTGGCAGATCAGGCAGTCTTGATTGAGGAGAGCAGCGCCCGATCCCTGAAACAGCGCCCCGCGGCTCGGGAGATCAAAGGATTTGGTGGTCCAGTCGAAAGTCGGGCGCGCGACGGGCGCGGGTTCTTCCGCCCACACCAGCGTCACCGCCGCGAGGAGGGCCAGCGCGATTGTAAACATACGAAACATGGCGGCTCTCCCTCATACCACCGAAAGCGTAAGCTGTTCGACCGGATTGTACATGAAGCCGCCCGGGTTCCAGTTCACCGCGAGCGGCTGCTGCTCGCCCTTGGCATTGATGGCTCGCACGAGAAGGCGGCATGGCCCGCGTGCTGTCGGCGTC
>NZ_JBMFWJ010000079.1:0-6393 GCF_049965395.1 Acidibrevibacterium sp. | reverse complement strand
CGATGTCGCTCGGGCTTGGCGATGGCGGCGAACAAAACGCCCCGCTCGGCCGCGCCGTGATCGGCGGCCTGCTGTTCGCCACCGTCTCCACCCTGCTCTTCGTCCCCACCGTCTTCGCGATCCTCCACCGCAAAGACAATCTCACCCCACCAAACCCACCCAAACCCGCCGAACCGTGAGGAACGAAACCCGAGGTTTCCGCCCGCATCACGAAAGCGCTGCAATGGCCTTTTGCAGATCAGCGGCGAGGGTGTTGATAAAAACGCGACTGTCGCTTCCGCCCGGGAAGACGGGGCGCGGTGCCGCGTTGGGAAGCTCACTCATGCGCGGGGCTTCATGCCGCCTTTTCGCTTTACTTTGGCCTGCAGGCGGAAGAGATCGGGCATGTTGATCCGGAGGTCGGCGAGCCGAAAGAAAATCTTGAGACGGACGAGTTGCTCGATCAAAAGCGCATAAGCCTTTGTCTCCTCCGCCATTAGGACCTCGCCGGGCGGAATATAGCGGCTATCGTTTTTTTGCTTTTCCGCTTCTGACTGGAGTTTTTTCAAAGTCCCTCGCTCTCGCCAGCGCACGGCGAGATCGTTCTCCTCCAGCGGCACGACGAGACCTTCCATGTCCTCGAGGACCGTGCCCATCCAGCCATAATCCTCGGAGAGTTCCTGAACCCGAATTTTGGAAGCGTGTCGAGCCCCTGATTCGATACCCGATTTATCGAGAACGGTTTCCCTCGATTTTGTTTCCTGGGCGGCTGTTTTCATCGCCAAGAGAAAGCTGCGGGGGGCGGCAAAGCCGGCGGCATCGGAAAGGTGATTGGGCACCCATTTATATGTGTCGCCCCTCCTCGGCCCAGCTCCCATGAAATTCCCCGCGAGCGCGTGAAAAACCTTCCCTTGCAGGTCTTCGCTTTCAATCAACTCAAGGGGTGGACGCCAAACATTATCGACCCCGTCGAATTTTGCACCGAATTTCGAAGCGCAAAAATTCCGGAATGATCTCGCAGAGTCGTCGTTATTGACATTGGCAAGCAGGGTCCACAGCAAGCCATAGAGATCGCGGCGCTTCCAGGTGAGTTCAACTTCGTTGTGGCGGAGCTTCGAAGCATCGCCGACGGCCCAAAGGCTACGATCATCCGCCATGTCTGGCCGGATGAACATTTTGATACGAACCGCTTTCAACGCGCGAACGGCGAGCGCGAGGCGAATCAGGCCCTTCATTTGTACGCGGATGCCATTCCAGTCCGTCGTAATCGTATCCAATGCATCGAGAACAAGAACGTAAATTTTCCGTTGTCCGATGAGACTATTATCGAGCCGTCGAAATGCCTCATTGCGTCGCGCTGGATCTTCAGCCACCCAACTGACCCACTCGCTCCAGGCAGACTCTTTTTGGGGGGCACTAGGGATCGTTATCGGCGCGAACCGTAACAGCACCGCGCGCCACAAATCTTCGGCCGAGAAATTGTCCATGATGCTCTTGATTTCGGATCGAGAGGGATGCCTAGCCGCCATTTCTCCATCTGAAAATCCGAGCCTGCCTTCGACCCGGTCCAGGCCAAGCCGCGAATATGACTTGGCAACCAGCGCTTTAATATCCTGGTTGATCAGAACGCTAGACCAGAAGCTTTTGCCGGTTCCGCGATCCCCGACGACGACGCTGCGATGGGGATCCAACGCCCCTTCATGATCGGCCGGCGTAAAGACGGCTCTGCCCTCGGGGGCTTGCGTCGCACTATGTGATGCCTCGTCGGGCAAGGATTTGAAAGCTTCCCGAACGATGATGGGAAAGCGTTGCGTCATCTCAGCTCCAAAATCTGTTCAATGCCGGCCAAGAAGGGGCCGAACGCCGGAAGATAGCGCTCGGCGGTGAAGAAAGATTTGTCCGCGCGTGGGTCAAATCGCGCATAGGTCTCGTCCGCACGGATTTCGAGCGGGAAATGCGGCGCATCATCGTCGTCAACGTCGAACGTGAAGGCCAGAGCCTCACGCTCGAGCGAACCCGCAGTCGCAGATGGCGTCTCGTCGTCGTATAAAGACTCTCTCCAGAGATCCCAGCTTTTCTCGCGAAATTGCGAAAGCGTATTCTCCTGCGGCGGCGCTTTCGCGTGTACCATTTTGAATGCACCGCGAATATCCGCGCCACCCACCTCAGGGTCGAAGGCGCTGCGCAGGCTGTCGAACAAAATGGTGAAATCATCAAAGCTTTGCTCGCTTGCGGTCGCGAACAAAAGCACTTTGCCGCCAAGGCCGAGAAGCAAGCTGCCGGACGTTTCGTGCAGGCCTGCCCGGGCGTCGATCAGAACGACGTCATATTCGCGCCGCTCGCAAAGTTTGTTGATTAATAGATCGGCTTTTTGTGCGAAGCTGAAACCGGCAAATGCCGCGCTGACCGAGCCGGGGATATAAGCACGCGCGAGCTTGGAGAGATAGGCGCCGGGCGCCCGGCCGCGCGCCGGAACGACATCGGCCACCGATCGGTTCGAGGTGAATGGGCTTGGGCTGATCATATCCACCAACATCTCGTCGCTTACAGCGCCGGCGGCGAAGGCGGCAAACCAGTCCACGGCGCCGAAATCCGGCATATCGTCGACGTGGAGCAGGGTAGAGCCAATGCCCGGCGCCTCCAGATCGAGATCAAGAACCAGAAGATTAAGGCCACGCGCGGCAAGATGCGCGGTGGCAATCGCCAACGCCGTCGACCGACCGACGCCGCCTTTCACCGAATGAAAAACCAGGCGCTGCGGCTGCTTGACCAGTTCCGCCGGGCGCATCAGCCATTCGCCCCCAGCCACGCGGCGATCGATCAGCCGCACCGGGGAATCGGCGGCGATCGCGAGCGAGGGCTCCCGCAAGAAGTCTTGCAGCTCGGCCTCGGCTACACCCGCGACAAGTCCTTCGCCCGGCACGGCATAGGCGCCAAGCCGGGCGCGGACGCTCTCGAGATCGGCCGCCAGACGCTCGGCGTTATCCTTTGCCGTCACCAGGCACAACTGGCCGTAAATGTCGCGGATGAGGCGGCCATTGCGCGCCGCCTCGCGGCCAAGCCTACCCTCGATCCAGCACGCAAATTCCACCGCCGCGTTATCGAAGGTGACATTGAGCACGGTCTAGGGTCTCCCGATTTGACGGAACAATGTTTGGACGTCGCTATGCCACCGGCACCATCGCTCTTTGGCCTTCGCCGCATCGATGTCCGGCTCATAGCGCAACTCTGCCGTCCAGCCGTCAAGAAAGGAATCCGACAATATTTTTGAAAGAGGGCTCATGATACGATCGGAACCGCTTTTTCTTATTTTGGCTCGCAAAGCCGGAAAATGGCAACGAAATGGGGACCCATCTATCTGCACGCCGGCGCGTGTGAGTACCGCTTTGACAAAGCACTCCGCCGCGAACCCGATCAAATGCCCGGCAGTCTGATGGCAGCTGTGCGCGGCAAGTTTTTTTGCGTCTCTCCTGTGACGTTCCGCCGCGTGCTCGAAATTATCCGCCATCGTTTGTCCGCGTTTTCAGGGCGCCTTTGGCCCGGCGCCAGGCCTTGGCGCGAGTTCATTCGGCGCAGCGTAACACGGGCGCAGGCCATGGAAAATCCACCCCCTCATCGCCCCGCCAGCGCCGCGACCAGCAACCCCACCGCCTCGCGGTGCCAGCGCTGGATCGCCTTGTGGTCGGCGCCAAGCGCCGTGCCGAGGCGGCGCCAGGGGTAGAGGTGGCGGCCGGTCAGCGGGTGGGTGAGGGCGCGGGCGGCCAGAATCCGGCGCAGCACGTAGCGCTCATCGGGGATCAGGCCGAGCCAGGAAAACGCCTCGTCCATGCGGGTGATCTGCGCCGCCGAGGGCACCGGCGGGCGGAGCCGGGTATTGCCCTCCCAGCCATAGGCCTCGGAGGCTGCGCGCACGATCTCGAGCGCGCCCAGCCGGAGCCGCGTCGAATAGCCGCGCTGGGGGAGCGCAAGCAGCGTCGCCCCGGCTTCCTCGAGCCTTGCGATCACCGCCTCGGCATCGAGCCCCGGTGCGTCAAGCCTGGCCGCGCCAAACCGCGCGCCATTCTCGCCCGCCCGCACCCCCCCGGTTTGGCGCAGGCGGCGGGGCCCGCGCGCGCCATTCCCCCCCGTCTCCGACGGGGGGAATGGCGCGGCGCCGCCGCTCCCCGCCGGGCGCGCCAAATCCGCGCCAAACCGAGTGGCTTTGCTCATGCGTGATCTCCTTGCTGATGGGGAACGAGCGGGCGGCGGGCATCGATCACCCGCACCCCTTGGCGTTGTTTGCGTTGCTCGCGGTCGCGGTATTCGCATTCGACGAGCAGCCCGTTTTCGAGCCAGGCGCCGATCACCCGCGCCGCTTCCGCCTCCGTCAGGCGAAACCGCTCGATGAGCACGCGCCCGGCCCAGCGCTCGCTGCCGCGGCCGCGGCGATGGGCGGCATAGAGGAGGCCGAGGCCCGGCCCGGCGGCGATGGCATCGAGCGCCTCGTTGCAATCGGCCGGCGAGAGCTTGGCCCACACCGTCGGCGGGCGAAAGCGGGTGATCGCTTGCACATGATCGCCGCGCGGATAGGCCTCCGTCGCGTTGCCGAGCGCGACACTCTCGAGCCGATACCAAGCAGCCCGGCCGGCGCGCGGCGCGAGATTGGCCTTGACATCATCGAGCCGCACCAGGCGCCCGCGCTCGGCGGCGGGAACGCCCATCTCCTCGCCCTCTTCCTCGCTCATCGGCGAGAGGATGCGGGCGATGCGGGCGGCATCGGTCAGCGCCTTGGCGCCGCGCGCCGCCTCGGCATCCGCCGCCGCGCCCTTGCGCACGTGATGCACGAGCAGCACCGCAGCGCCACTCGCGTGCGCAACCTCGGCCCAGGCGGTCGCCGCCGCATCCATGTGCGGGTTGGAATTCTCCTCGAGATGGTGCGAGCGCACGAAGGGATCGACGATCAGGCAGCCGATATTGGCCGCAAGCGCCGCCCGGCAGATCGCTTCCTGGTCGGGAAAAACGATGCCGCCATCAGGGCTTTCCTCGGCCATGACGATGCGCCGGTCGCGCCCGGAATGAAGAAAGAGCCGCCCGCCGAGATCAGCGCGGGTCAAGCCATGCTGAAGCATCGCCGCCGCCACCCGGCGCTCGATCTCATCGAGCGGGTCTTCGAGATTGAGGAGCCAGACGCCCACCGGGTGATGGACGCGCTCGCCGAGCAGCGCCCGGCCGGAGGCGAGCGCCAAGGCCTCGCCGATCGCGAGCGCCGATTTCCCGACCCCGCCCGGCGCAACCAGGAGCGAGACGAAGCCGGCAACCAGCGCCGTGCCATAAAGCCAGGGGCGCGGCGCGATGGCGGCCGGCGGCGGCAGCAGCGCCGGGGCGGCGCGGAGCGGCGGCGCCGGCAGCGCCGGCCAGAATTCGAAGCCAGGCGCGAGGGCCGGGTCTCGGGTCACGCGAAAACCGGCAGGGGATACGCGGTTTCGGCGAGCAGGGTTGCGGCGGTGATGGCGCCCCAGGTGATCGGGTGGCCGGCAGGCAGCGGCGGCCGCTCGGGGTCGCGCGCCGCCGGCGGCGGCGCCGGGCGGACCGGGAGACGCGCGCCGATCCGCCGGCCGCGCTCGATCGCGGCGTTGCGGCTGATGCCAAAGAGCCGGGCGATCTCGTCCCAAGTCTCGCCCTCGGCGCGAAGACGCTTCAATTCGGCATCGCGGGGCGGGCTCCAGATCAGTTTTTGCGGCATGGCGGGGCTCCTTTGGCGGGGGAGCGATTCTGTTATCTGATCTAACGACGACAGTCAACAATTCTAACTAGTTTTGTTAGAAAAAATGACGTATGCCGCGCCGATGGCACGTCACCCCCCCACCACCACGCCCACCACGCCGGGCGAGCGCCTGCGCGCCGCCCGCCTCGAACGCGGCCTGACCCAGGATGCGCTGGCCGAACGCCTTGGCGTCTCGCGCTCGGCGGTCGCGCAGTGGGAGACCGACCGCGCCGGGCAAATCCGCGGCAATCTCCTGCGCATCGCCGAAGTGCTCGGCGTCTCGCTCGAATATCTGCTGCACGGCGACGACAAACGCGCCCCCGCACACGCCGCCACCGGCGACGAACTGGCCCTCCTGCGCCTTTACCGCGAACTCTCCCCCGAAGACCGGGCGATGCTGCTGACGACGGCACGGCGGCTCGCGCGGGAAGGGTAGGGGGCCTGGCTGATATCGCAAAATTGCTATTGAGCCGATGAGGTGGTTTTGTTACCCTACGGGTGACGAACCAGACCTCTGGGCGCACTGGCTCGCGCGCCAAAGCGAACGCGTGCAAGCCAAACATGCGGTGGTGATGCGGTTTTTATCCGATGGGCACTGGCGGGGCCCGCATTGGCGGGCGCTAGTCGGCGCTTATCAGGGGCTTGGCGAGAGCCGGATTGCGGCGGATCGG
>NZ_JBMFWJ010000078.1:0-6903 GCF_049965395.1 Acidibrevibacterium sp. | reverse complement strand
AGCGGTGGGGTCATTGTCGAGCCGGGCAAGCTGTTCGGCCCGATCCAGCTCCGCTTGCGCGGCGCGGATCGCGGCCTCTGTCTCGCTCTGATCGACAGCCTCGCTCATGGCATCCACGATTTCACGCCGGCGAATTGCTCATCCATCGCCTTGAGCCAGTGGCCTACCCGCGAGCGGTTGAACACCCCGAGCGGCGGTTCTGTCTGACCGTCCCGTGCCGCGACGAAACTCGCGGTGCGAGCCTCGACCGCCTCGGCCGCGTGCAGGCGCGGCATCCAGAGGGTGAGCGCCCCGTCCGTTGTTTCATCGCGATAGACGTTCGAGGAGGTGAGGCGCCCGAATGCCTGGTCACGCGATTGTCCGGCCAGAGCCATACCTTCATTGAGCACGAAGGCTCGTGCGCGGGGCTTAAAGCCCAAAGCGCCGAGCGTGGCGGCTGGGGTTAAATCCTCGGGATGCGGGCCGGCGAGGTAGAACATCACCACCGCCATGCCCGCCTCCTCAATCATTGCATCGAAGCCGGGCATTTCTCCGGCTATGGTGCGCAGGATCGTATCGCCACCCCCCAGATCGATGATGGCGGTTTGTTTTTCGGCGATGGCGAACTCCATGAAATCTTGCAGCCAGTCGCGAACGGCGGCCTGGTTGAAGGTGTCCGGCCGAGCAACACCGCCGAAATAGGTTGAGAAGGTTGCGTTGGTGGGGTCAATATCAGCCAGGAGCGGCGCTTTCCCGTCCCGCTGTGCCATCTCGACGATCCAGCGCAGGAAGGTGGTTTTGCCGGTTTTGCCCCGGCCGGCCGTCAGGATGATCTTGGGCCGATCGGCGAGATCGAGGCCCTGAGCCACGGGTTCGGAGCGGATTTGCTCGCTGGTCAGCAGCGGCTTGATTTCCGCAGGCTTGAGCCCGGCGGCTGCCCTGCCGGGGCGGAATACGGGGGTTGCGGGTTTTTGCGCGCCGGTGGGCTTCTTTTCTGATGAGGGGGCCTCAGTCATCAAATTCTCCTATCGGGATTTGTCGCCTCTCCATTTCGGATCGTCAGGATCGGCCGGAGCAGTTGGATCGCCGAGGGCGCGGCGTTCCGCAGCGGAAACGCCCCGGCCCTCATTTCTCATCCATGATCGCTGAAACTTGGGCACCGGCTGGGCCGTCTGGTCAGCCGGTGCGGTGGGATCGCCGAGGGCTTGGCGTTCCGCAGGGGAAACACCGCGCCCCTCGTTTCTCAAGGTGAAGGGTTTGAATTTCGGTTCGGCCGCCGGCGTGCTGGCTGGGGCCGCCGCAACCGGGCGCCCTTCGGCCCGTTGCTTGGCGACCAGGCGCCGCGCCCGTAGCCAATAGTTTTCAACCGTGCGCGGCGTGAGCGGCTGGCCGGTGCGCGAGACCAGCCCGGCCGCCGCGAAGTGCTCCGCCAGCCCTTTCCAATGCGCCCCATGCTTGTCGAGAAGGGCGGCAAATTCATCATGGTGCTCGATAAACCAGACCATCAAAGGCGACCGCCGGCGAAGGCCGGAAGCCATCGCCGCACCGAGCTTTTCAATATCGAGATCAGGCGCGGGCATGGGGAATCCTACCGATTTCAACCTCTGCACGTCAATAGAACGCAGCACAACCACAGCAGATTCGCACCATAAAGCTCGCCATATTCACAGCAGATAAAATGCAAATACACAGCATGTTCGCTGCATATCCGCGCCAAAAACCCCGCCAAACTTCCGCCAGTGTGCGGGTGGAGAAAGTAGAGAAGAAGTTACAGACCATTGCACCTATGGAGCTTGCGACGCAAGGGGCAATGGCGCTAGGTTGGTGGGCAGGAGTTCCGCCCGATGCCCGAGCCCGAAACCGCCCCGCTGCCCCCGAAAGATGACCGCCTCGATGCCGTCATCCAGGCGCTGCGGCTGATGATCGAGACGCAGAACACGCACAGCCAAATGCTGGCGCGGTTGATCGAGCTGGCGACCCCTTCGGAAGAAAGCCCGCTTGAGGAATCCCTGGCGGAGATTGCCGGGGCGCTGCGCGATCAGACCACCGCGCTCCTGCAAATCGGCACGACGCTGGACGGGCTGGGGGCCGAGGTTGAGGCCGGGGTGATGCGCGGCCTCGCCACGGCGCTAGAGCCCGGCGATGAGGCTACGCAGCAAGAGGCGGGCGAGGGCTGGTGCTGACGTTCCGCGCCGGTGCGGCCTCAAGCTCATCCGGTGCCGCCGGGAAGATGGCGGATCACCTGATGACCATGACGCTGCCGGGCTTCGAGCAGGACATGGCGACGTATTATCAGCGCGGCATGACGGCCGAGGGCGGCCTTTGGCAGCCGGGCACCGAGGCGGCGGAAGATAACGCGGCGGCCACCGCCACGGACGCGGCTCGCCCTGGCACTATTCCCGAGCCCCGGCGCGACATGCACCCGGCCGTTGCTGCCGCGCTGGGGATCGACACCTCGCGCCCGCTGACCCGTGACGAGATTGCCGAGCTGCTGGCGGGCAATCGGGCGGATGGCGAGAAGATCGCGGGCAAACAATATCAGCGCGCGGTGACGCCGCTTGCCGAGGTGTTCGGGCTTGATCCGATGCGGTTGCCGACCCGCGCGGAGCTGGAAAACCTGCTTGCCGGCAAACGGGCTGACGGGTCCGATCTGCCGGCCGCGCCCGTGGATGCGACGCCTTCAACCCGTGCGCAGAAAGCGGCGCCGGTGGCGCCCGAGGCGGTCGAGACGGAGGACCGCGACGCAGCCCTTGCCGCCGAAGCGGCGGCGCTTGGCGAGCTGGGGCACGCACCAGACGGCCCGCCGCCCTGGCCGGATGATTTTGCCCCGCCCCCGATGGAGGAGGCGGCCGCATATGATCGTGATGCGGCGCTGGCGGCCGATTGGCAGGCGGATGTTGCGCGGGGCGGTGAACCTGCGGTGCCGCCGCGTGGCCCGGCGGCCGAGGAGAGGCCAGCGGAACCGCGCGCGATCGATGTTGCAGCGGCGCTTGATGCCGCCGGTGTGCCCTACCGGACCAGCGGCGGCCGGTTGCGCCTGCAAGCGACCTGGCGCGGGGTGGATAGCTGGACGGTTTCGGTCAACGCCACCACCGGCCAATGGACCGACTTTGCCGCCAGCGAAGGCGGGCGGTTCGAGAGCCTGGTGCGCCGGCTGGGCGTCAAAGCCGAGGCGGTCGAGCTGGACCCCGAGGCGGCCAAGGCAGCGCGCGAAGCCGAGGTGCGGCGCAACGCCTTTCGCAAGAGCATCGCCGGGAAACTCTGGGATGAGGCGATTCCGGGCGCGGGCGAATTGCGTGAGCCGAATTGGCGCGGGTCGGTGGGGCAGAAATTGCGGCAGCGGGCGGCGCATGAGGCGCGCGTGGAAGAGGCCGAAGGCATGCGGGCGCCGGTTCGTGCCTATCTCAGCGGGCGCGGCCTCGATGCCGATTGGCTGATGAGCCATGTGCGGCTGGTCCGTCCGCATCCGAACTATGATTCGGCGGAAGTGGCGGCTGGGGCGGCGGTGGTGATGCTGACGCCGATGTTTGGCCAGGATGAGGACGGCCGGGTGCGGCTGACCGGCGTGCAGCGCACCTATCTGACCGAGGGCGGAGCAAAAATCGGTCGCCGGATGCTGGGGGCCTCGGGCGCCTGGCTGCTGCATCCGCCTGCTGGCGCGGCGGTGCCGATCGGGGGTCATGACCAGGCGCGGGTTGCCGGTGAAGGCTTCGAGACCGTCGCCAGCGTGGTGCAGGCAACGCGGCAGGCTGGTGTTGTCGGGTACAATGCCGGCGGCCTGGTGGCCTGGGCCGGGCAGTTCAGCGGCTCGACGCCGGTTGCGCTGCTGGCCGATCGCGACAATGCCCGCGTCCATAATGGCCGTGATGTTGGCGAGGCCGGGCAGAAGGCGGCTGCCAAGGCCGCGGCCTTGATCGAGGCCAATGGTGGCGAGGCGGTCTATCTTGAGCCACCGGCTGATGTCGCGGGCGGAGCAAAGGGCGCCGATTGGGCCGATGCCTTGCGCGCGGGCGGAGCCACCGGTTTGCGGCAGGCACTGGCGGTGGCCGAGGCGTCGAGTGCGGCCGACCGGGCGCGGATCGAGGCGAAGCTGGCGCCGGCCTCTCCCAGCGCGGCGCCGGATGGTCCGCCAGCCCAGGAGGCCGACCAGAACCAGCCTGCCCCCCATCCCGAGCTTGTGCGGCTCTACAAGGCGCTAGGGGCCAAGGACGGAAACGGCCTTTCCGAGACCGAGCGGGCCAACATCCTTGATGGCAAGCGGGCGGATGGCGCGGCGCTGGATGCGGCCGATTGGCGGAACGCGGTGAACCGCTCGAAAACCCCGATCGGCTACGTTGATTTTACCTTCTCGGCCGACAAGACGATTTCGTTGGCGTGGGCTTTCGCGCCGACCGAGGCGGAGCGCAACCAGCTTGCCCAGGCGCACAAGGATGCGGTGGCTGCAACCATGGCCGAGATCGAGCAGGTCATTGGCCAGGCGCGGAAGGGCAAAGGCGGCAAGGAAGGCACCGAGCAGGGCCGCATCGGGTGGATCACCTTTGATCACTATACCGCCCGCCCCACCCTCGAAATCGCCCGCGAGACAGCGGACGGCCGCACGGAAACCGAGATCGTCTCCGTGAAGGTGGCCGGTGATCCGCAGCTGCATACGCATGTCGCGGTGCCGAATGTCATCGTCACTGAGAGCGGCCGTGTGGTGTCGCTGAACACGATGCAGATGCACGGCCGCATCCATGAATGGGGGGCGATCTACCAGGCCCATCTTGCCCAGAATCTCCGGCGGGCGGGAGCCAGTATAGAATTAGACCGAACCACCGGCGCGGCGCGGCTCAGCGCCGTGCCGGAGGAGATCCGGGCGGCGTTCAGTAAGCGGACCCGCGATGCCCTTTCCGACGCGAAAGCCTATGCCGTATCGGTGGGCGCGGAGTGGGACCGCATGACTGGCGATGAACGGATCAAGCTGCTGAAAGGCGGCGCCTTTGCCAGCCGCAGTGCCAAGGCCGACGATATGAGCGACTTCGCGAGCTGGCGGCGCCAGGCGGAGGAACGCGGCTACCAGCACAAGAGCGTTCTGCAGGACGCGGCGCCGGCGGAGAACCTGCCCGAAGCGGCCCGGCTTGACCGGGCCTATGAGGCCGCTTCGCGCGTGCTGGGCGAGCAGTTTGCCCGGCGGGCGGTCATAAAGGACGAGGACGAGCGGGTTGCCGCAGCGCGTGGCCTGGTGGCGGCCGGCATCAAGGATGGCGGCGATGTGGACCGGGTGATTGCGCGGTTGCGGGCGCGCGGGGTTGTCGAGACGGGCGGTGCTGGCGGCAACGGTGAGCCCGCGCGCACCCAGATCATCGCGGTTGAGACCGTGCGGGATGACCCGGACAACCCGGATGTGAAAATCACCACAACCAGGCTGACGACGCGCGCCCATGTTGGGCAGGAGAGCGCGCTGGTCGAACTGGCGGCACAGGCAGGCCAGGACCGGCGCGGCACGCTCAACCCGGCCCAGATCAAGCGCGGGATCGCGGCGAGCGGGTTAAGTTTCACCGGCGAACATGGCGTGGCGCAGCGCCGGATGATCGATCATCTCGGCATGAGCGGCCGGTTCGCGGTGGGGATCGGGGCGGCCGGGGCTGGCAAGACCACGCTTTTGAAGCCGCTGGTGGCGGCGTGGCGTGACCAGGGCGCGGATATTCACGGGATCAGCCTTGGCTGGCGCCAGGCGCGCGAGCTGCGCGAGGCTGGGCTAAATACCGAGGCCGAGACCGGCGGGCGTGACACGATCGCGGCCGTGTCGGTGTTCATCAACCGGGTGGAGAGCGGCCGGCTGGATTTGTCCAACCGCAGCGTCGTAGTGATCGATGAGCTGGGCACGATCGGCACGCGCCAGATGCTTGATCTGTTGCGGCTTCAGGAGCGGCACGGGTTCCGCATGGTGGCGATCGGTGATCCGAAGCAATGCCAGTCGATCGAGGCGGGCCAGGTGATCGGCCTTCTCGAAAAAGGGCTGGGCGAGGTGCCCTCAATCGAAAGCAGCGTGCGGCAGACCAATGAACGCGCGCGCGAAATCGCGGGCCTGCTGCGCAAAGGCGGCGCCGAAGCCGTTGGCATGGCGCTGGACATGAAGCGGCAGGATGGCACGGCCGAGATCGTCGCTGGCGGCCATCATGAGGTGATCGAGCGTGCCGCTGCGCTCTGGGATGAGCGGCGGCGCGCGAACGCCGACCGGCCGCGCTTTACGCTTTCGATCAGCACACCGACCAATCAGGACGCGCGCGCGATCGGCGAGGCGATCCGGCAACGGCTGCTGGCCTCTGGCGAGCTGGGGCAGAGCCGCATGACGCTGGCGGCGATCGACAAGAACACCGGCGAGCATTACGCCATGCCGATCGCGACTGGCGAAAAAATCCGGCTATTCGCCAGGACCAACGCCGCGATGCTGGATGGCGGCAAGGGCGCGATCGGCGATAACGGCTCGATCCTCGAAATCACCAGCATCCGCGAGGAGGGCCTGGTGCTGCGGAACGACCATGGCCGCGAGGGCTTTGTGAAATGGGATACGCTGGCCGACAAGGAGTCCGGCCGGATGCGGCTGGCCTACGGCTATGCCATGACCACCAACACCGCCCAGGGCATCACCACGACCGAGCATATCTTTGTAACACCGGGCGGCTCGCAGACCACGGACGGCTTCAAGACCTATGTGTCCGGGTCACGGCACCGGGAGCGGGATTACTGGCTGACCTCGGAAGGCGCCGAGCGCCAGGAGATCGCGGGGCGGCGGCCGTTGGGTGATCCGCGTCCCATCCGCGAGCACGACATCTGGACGAACTGGACGCGGAACATCGCGCGCCAGCCGGAAAAGACCAACGCGCTCGATCTGGTGAAGATCGGCGAGGAGGCCCGCCGCAATGCCGCCCGCGCCTTCCTCAA
>NZ_JBMFWJ010000077.1:0-6950 GCF_049965395.1 Acidibrevibacterium sp. | reverse complement strand
GATACCGCGATCGACCGGGGTGTTCAGCGCATCGTTGCTATCGAGGAGATAGAGCCTGGCGCGTCCGACCCGCGCCCGCCAGACGCGCAAACGAAGCCGCCGCCCGGGAAGATCGAGCAGGATATGAAGCCGCGTTCCCGCCTGATCGAGAACCGGCTCGATCGGCATCATCCCGGGCTCGTTATAGGGATAGGCCTCTTGCTGCCAGCCGCTGGCGTCGATCATCTGGCGGAAATAGCCCTCCTGATAGAGGAGCCCGATCCCGATCGCCGGCACGCCGAGATCGCTTGCCGTCTTCAGATAATCTCCGGCGAGGATGCCGAGCCCGCCGGCATAGGGCGGCAACGCCCCATCGAGGCCGAATTCGAGACAGAAATAGGCGATGCCGGCAATGGCGTCCCCGCCGTGGGTTGCGGCGAACCAGCCGGGTGCGGCGAGATAAGCGCGGCGCTCGGCGGCCAACCCCTCGAGATGGGCGAGGAAGCCGCCATCCTCGGCGAGCGCAGCCAACCGCTCGGCCGGCACGTCTTCCAAGAGGGTCCACGGGTTTCGCGTCTGCCGCCAGAGATCGGCATCGATCCGCGCCCATAGCGCATCGGCCCGGCGGCTCCAGGTCCAGCGCAGATCGAGCGCGAGATCGCGCAAGGCGGCAAGGGGGGGCGGTATCACTCCGCCGCCTCGAGAAACGCCGGCGCCGCGCGCTGGGGCGCGATCGGCGCTGCGACCAGTTCGTCATAAAGTGCGCGATAGCGGCGGGCCGAGCCCGCCCAGGCGAAATCGCGCGCCATCGCCGCGCGCTGTGTCCGACGCCAGGCGAGAGAATCGTGGAACCGCGAGACCGCGCGGCGCACGCAGCTCGCCAGCGCTATGGCGGTCGGGTCATCGAAGGTGAAGCCGGTGCCCTCGCCGGGGCCGGCATCCGGGCTGTCGATATCGGTGACGGTGTCCGCAAGCCCCCCGACCTTGCGCGTCACCGGCAGTGCGCCATAACGCATCGCATACATCGTGGTGAGGCCGCAGGGCTCAAAGCGCGCGGGGGTCAGGGCGATGTCGGCGGCGGCGTTGAGACGATGCGCAAGTTCTTCCTGATAGCCGATCCGCACCAAAAGCTGCCCTTCGCGTCCGATCGCGGCGGCGCGGAAAGCGGCCTCGAGCGCCGGATCGCCCTCACCATGCAGCACCACCTGCGCGCCTGTTTCGAGCAGATCGGGCAACGCCGCTAGCACCACGTCGGCCATCTTTTGCTCGGTCAGGCGGTTGACGCCGATCACCAGCGGACCATCCGACCTTGGATCGAGCCTAAGCGCCGCCCGCAAAACCGCCTTGGCCATCGCCTTGCCGGCGAGATGATCGGCATCGAAGGGAACCGGCAAGGCGGGATCGGCGGCCGGGTTCCAGAGATCGGTGTCAATGCCGTTGAGGATGCCGGTGAGATCGGCGGCGCGGGCGCGCAGGAGCCCATCCATCCCGGCACCGAAAGCCGGGGTCAGGATTTCGCGCGCATAGGTGGGGCTGACCGTGGTCAGGCGATCGGCATAGCGCAGACCGGCCTTGAGCGCGGAAAATTGGCCATAGAACTCGGCCCCGTCAGGGGTGAGCCATGCCTCCGGCAGGCCGAGCGCGCGCGCCGCCTCGAGCGGAAAATTGCCCTGATAGGCGAGGTTGTGGATGGTAAAGAGCGTCGCCGGGCGCCGGCCTCGGTGGAGAGCGAGCAAGGCCGGCAGCAACCCCGTGTGCCAGTCATTCGCGTGCACCACATCTGGCTGCCAACCGGCGGCATCGCCGTGCCTCGCGAGCGCCGCGGCGGCGGCCGAAAAGGCGGCGAAGCGACGCAGATTGTCCGGCCAATCGCGCTTGTCCTGATCCTGGTAGGGGCCACCGGGGCGACGGTAGAACTTTGGCCAGTCGAGGAGATAGACCGGCACACCGGTGTCGGGCGTATGGCCGAGCAGCAAAGTCCCGCCCTCCGCCAGCCGCGCGACGCGGCGCTTGCCACGCGCGCTGTCGAGGGCGCTGACATAGCCGGGGAGAATCGCGCGGACATCGCTCCCCAAGGCGGCGAGCGCCACCGGAAGCGCCGCGCAGGCATCCCCGAGGCCGCCGGTCTTCGCGAGAGGGAATAATTCCGATGTCGCAAATAATATCCGCAGCCGAGTGGTTTGCGGATCGTAGGGTATGACGTCCATGCCATCCTCCCGGCCCGGCTTTTTCGTGGGCTATGGTGTCGTGCATAGAGCCGCCCGCCGATCGCGTCGTTGATGCGAATCAAATTTCGTCGCGATATCGTGTCGTGACCCGCCAATCCTGCGCATCCGCCGCGCCGATCCGTGTTATGCTTTTTGCAATCTGCGGCCGCTATGCTCTCGCGAATGCGGCCGAGCGAGGAATATCCGATCATGCCTCTTGATACCCATCACCTGCCGATCGCCAATGCCCCACCGGTTTCGGACGCGCCCGGCGCGCCTGGCAATGCACCGACCTGGACCAGCAGCGCGAAGGACGTGGTCGGCGGCTCGCTCGGTCCGGCGCGGCTCTGGTTCACGCTCGGCTTCGGCATCGTCACCGAGGTCTATTACCCGCGCGTCGATCTGCCGCAGATCCGTGATCTCGGCTTCATCGTTGGCGACGATGCCGGGTTCTGGGTCGAGGTCAAGCGGCTCGGCACCTATGACGTGCGGCTGCTCGCGCCCGGGGTGCCGGCGGTGGAAATCCTCCACCGCCATCCGCGCTTTCGTCTTCGGCTCCGCATTACCCCCGATCCGCTGCGCGACGTATTGCTGATCGAGGCGACCCTGACCGGCGATCCGGCGCTGCGGCTCTATGTGTTGCTCGCCCCGCGGCTCGGTGCGACCGGGGAGGGAAATGTCGCTGCGGTGGCGCGCTATCGCGGCCGGCGCGTGCTGTGGGCGGAGCAGGGGCCGTATGGTCTTGCGCTGGTCGCCGCTGACGCTGCTCAGCGCGACGTCATGGGGGCGGCGAGCGCGGGGTATGTCGGGGTCAGCGACGGTTGGCAGGATTTCGCCGTCCATGGCGCGCTGACCTGGGAATATGACCGCGCCGGGCCGGGGAATGTCGCGCTAGTGGCGGCGCTGCCGGCGCACGCGGTGCTGGCGCTGGGCTTTGCCGCGACCAAGCAGGCGGCGGCGACGCTGGCTGTCTCCAGCCTGCTCGAGCCGTTCGCCGCGGTGCTGCTGCGTCAGGTGGCGGATTGGCAGGATTGGTATGCCGGCGCCAACCGGCGCAACCCGGTGCGCTGGGAAGCGCCGGACGCGCTGGGCGAGCAGTTCATGGTCTCCGCCATGGTGCTCCGCAGCCACCTCGATAAGACCTATCCGGGCGCGATGGTCGCCAGCCTCTCTATCCCCTGGGGCGATCGCGGCACCGAGCGTGGCGGCTATCATCTGGTTTGGCCGCGCGATCTCGTGCAATGCGCGACCGCCCTGCTCGCGCTCGGCGCCGAGGAGGAGGCGCGCAACGCGCTCCGCTACCTGATCGCGACGC
Source organism: Acidibrevibacterium sp. (assembly GCF_049965395.1). NCBI lineage: Bacteria > Pseudomonadati > Pseudomonadota > Alphaproteobacteria > Acetobacterales > Acetobacteraceae > Acidibrevibacterium > Acidibrevibacterium sp. The sequence goes on along the minus strand of NZ_JBMFWJ010000077.1, from coordinate 3,449 downwards.
AGCGCGAAGACGGGCATTGGGAGCAAAACCAATGGCTGGGCGGCCGCCCCTATTGGCAGGGCAAACAGCTCGACCAGACCGCGTGCCCGGTGGTGCTGGCGGCCTTGCTCGGCGAACGGGATGCGTTGGGCGGCACCGAGGTCGCCGACATGATCGCCGCCGCCCTCGGCTATCTGCTCCGCAACGGCCCGGTGTCCGAGCAGGACCGCTGGGAGGAGAGCGCCGGCATCACTCCTTACACGCTCGCCTGCGTGATCGCCGCCCTGGTGGCTGGGGCGGCGTTCCTGCCGCTGCGGCTGCGTTGGCTCTCGCTCGTGGTTGCGGATTTCTGGAACGCCGAGATCGAGCGCTGGCTCGTCGCGCGCGGCGGTCCCCTGGCCGCGGAGGCCGGCATTGCCGCCCACTACGTGCATTTGGCGCCGGCGGCGATCTTGACCGACCCGGCGGCGCTGGCGACGCCGATTCCCCTCCACAACCAGCCGACGCCGCGCGCGATCCCCGCCAACGCATTGGTCTCGCTTGACTTTCTCGCGCTGGTGCGGTTCGGATTGCGCCGCGCCGATGATGCGCTGATGGTCGATAGCCTGAAACTGGCCGATGCGCTGCTTAAGACCGATACCCCCTCTGGCCCGGTTTGGCACCGCTATGTCGGGGATGGTTACGGCGAGACGGAGGACGGCGCCCCCTATGTCGGTGCCGGGCGCGGGCGCGGCTGGCCGCTCCTTGCCGGCGAGCGGGGCCAATACGAACTCGCCGCCGGGCGTGACCCGCTGCCACTTTTGCAGGCGATGGCGAAAATGGCCGGTAAGGGTGGCATGATTCCCGAGCAGGTATGGGACGCCGAGGCGATTCCGCGCCGCTTCCTCTATCCTGGCCGGCCGACCGGGTCGGCAACACCGCTCGCTTGGGCGCATGCGGAATTCGTCAAGCTGGTGATCTCGCGCCAAGCCGGGCGCGCGGTGGACGCGCCGGCTGCGGTTGGGCGGCGCTACCGGGCGCGGCGGCGGGCGGCGGTGCGCAGTGTCTGGATGCCCTGGGCGCCGGTCGCGCGGATGACCGCTGGCACCCGGCTGGTGGTGGTGCTGACGCGGCCGGCGGCGCTGCGTTGGGAAGCGGCCGGCACACAGGGGGGCGAGCGCCATACCTTGGCGGTCGGGTTCGGGCTCCACGCCGCGACACTGCGGACCGAGGCGGTCGCGGCCGGGAATACGATCATGGTCTCGTGGCGCTGGCGGGACGGTTCGGACGGCGCTGGTCCCGATGGCGGTGAGGCGCGGGTGGTGGCGGCGCAATAGCGGGCTTTCGTGCGCCCCTCAACCGGCGAGGAGCAGGAGCGAGCGTCCCGCCACTTCCAGCCATCCGGCGGCGGTGCCACGTCGGCGCGGTACCGCGGTATCGACCAGCACCCGCCATCGCCGCCCGTTCGCGGTTTCGGGGAGCTGCACCCAGACCGGCGCGCTGCCGGCATGGGCAACCAGCAGGGCCTTCCCTGGCGCGTCCGCGATCAGCGCGACCAAGGTGCGCCGCTCGGGCTCCTGCCATAGCGCCGGGGTCATCGGCGCGCCCTCTGGCGTGCGCCAGGCGATCTCCGCATCCGTGATCGCCGCCGCGCCATGCGCGAAGGCGCAGCGCCGGCGAAGCCGCAGCAGCCGCGCGGTGAAGCGGAGCAGGGCGCGGTCCATACCCGCCCAGTCGAGCCAGGATATTTCATTGTCCTGCGCATAGGCGTTGTTGTTGCCGCGCTGGCTCCGCCCGCACTCATCCCCCATGCCCAGCATCGGCGTCCCGCGCGAGAGCAACAGCGAGGCGAGCAAGGCACGCTGATCAGCGGCGCGTGCGGCGCGGAGCGCGGGGTCGTCGTGCGGCCCCTCGACCCCGTGATTCCACGACCAGTTGCTCTCTGTCCCGTCGCGCCCGCCCTCGCCATTGGCCTCGTTATGCTTTTGTGCATACGAGACGAGATCGGCGAGGGTGAACCCATCATGCGCGGTGATGAAATTGACCGAACGGGTGAGCGCCCGCCCGCGTGCCGCGAAAATGTCGGCCGAGCCGCAGAAGGCGGTGGCAAGCGCCCCCACCTGGCCCGGGTCGCCACGCCAGAAGCGACGCAGCGTGTCGCGATAGCGATCATTCCACTCGCCCCATTCGGGCGGAAAAGCGCCGAGCTGGTAGCCGCCCGGGCCGGGATCCCAGGGTTCGGCGATCCGCGCCCGGCCGCGCAGCACGGCATCCGCCTCGATCGCGGCAAGCAGCGGCGCCGCCGGGTCGAACCCGTCCTCACGCCGCCCGAGCACGGTCGCGAGATCGAAGCGGAAGCCATCAACCCCGGCATGCAGCACCCAACGTCGCAATGCCGCCAACGCCAGCGCCACCACCACTGGGCGATCGAGCGCCATGGTGTTGCGGCAACCGGTATCGTCGCGATAGCGCAACGGATCGGCGGGATCGAGCCGGTAATAGCTGGCATTATCGATCCCGCGCAGCGAGAGAGTGGGGCCGGACTCATCGTACTCGCCGGTATGGTTGAGAACGATATCGACGAGCACTGCGATTCCGGCGTCGTGCAGGGCATCGACCGCCGCCCGCACCTCGGCAAAGCCGCCCGGCGCGAGGCGCGGATCGGGCGCGGCGAAGGTCACGGGATTATACCCCCAGGCATCGGTAAGACCGAGGGGTGGCAAATGTGGCGCTTCGATCCGCGGCGTCGGTGGCATCAGCTCCACCGCGGCAACGCCAAGCCGGCGCAGATAGGCGATGGCGGCGGGATGGGCGAGGCCGGCGAAGGTGCCGCGCAACGGTGGCGGAATTTCGGGATGGGTGCGGGTGAAGCCACCGACATTGAGTTCGTAGATCGCGCCACCGTCCCAGGCAAAGCGCGATGCCGCCGGCGGCAATGTCGGTGTGGCTTCGACGATTGCTTTCGGCATTGCCGCGGCGCTGTCGCCGCCGCCGGCAAACAGCGAGGGATGCAGCTGGAACGGCCGGTCGAACCGCGTCGCCAGCGGATCGCAGAGCAGCTTCATGGGATCGAAGCGATGCCCACGCGCCGGATCAAACGGCCCGGTGACGCGCAGCCCATAACGCGCCCCGGGGCCGAGGCCGCCGATAGAGCCATGGAACACGTCGCCGGTGCGCGCCGGTAAGGCGATCCGTTCGATCTCACGCGCTCCTGCCGCATCGAACAGACAAATGTCGATCGCCGTCGCATGGGCGGAAAATACCGCGAAATTGACACCCCCCGGCACCGGCGTTGCACCGAGCGGGTCCGGCCGGCCGGGTGCGAGGGGGTATGCTGTCATCCCGATCCGCTCGATGCTGCTGACATGCCATTCCGGCGCTGGACCATGGTGGGCAAGATAGGCCCGCGTTGGCGGTGACGCAAAACGCCGCACGGCACAGCACCGGCCTCGCGATGCGAAAGCGCCGCCCGCGTCGCGACATTTGATTAT
>NZ_JBMFWJ010000076.1:0-7008 GCF_049965395.1 Acidibrevibacterium sp. | reverse complement strand
GCCGGCCCGCACCAGGGCCGCCATGCTGGCGTGGAAAGCGCGCAGATCGTGGCGTTCGCGCGCCGTCATCGCCAACGCCGCTTGCCGGGCGCAGACCGCTTCGATCTCGGCCATGGCGACGAACATTTCCGCGAGCCGCGCCGGTGAAACCGTGGTGACGATGGCGCCGCGATAGGGCCGGCGCTCGATCAGCCCGGCGGCGGCGAGCTGACGCAGTGCCTCGCGCACCGGCGTCCGCGACACCGCGAAACGGGCGGCGACGGCGTGCTCGTCGAGCCGCGTTCCCGCCGGTAGCGCGCCGCTGGTGATGGCATCCGCGAGCCGCTGCGCGAGATCGTCGGCGCGGGTCGTCGCAGGGTGCGGCCCAAGCTCGGCCACGGAGGGCGCAAACGTAGCGGCAAGCGTCATCGTCGCGCCTCACGCCAGGCGCGCCAGCCGCCAAAGCGCGTGATATCCTCGCCCGCCGCGCCGGCCTCACAGATGAAACCGAACCCCGGCCTGCCGCCCTCGAGTTCCACTGTACCGAGCCCGAGCGGCGGGGCGATGCCGGCCAGAAGCGCGGCCAGCGCGGCGCTGGGCAGCGCCCAGATCTCGCCCGCGATCGCGGCACCGCCTTCGCCGACCGGCACCAGGCCGGGGCGTGGCACAGCGCCGGGCAGGGCCAGCATGCGATAGCGGGGCGCGGTGCGGCAGGGGCGGCAAAAGCGGCCGCCGAGGGCAACCAGGGCGGGGTTTAGCGCCTCGCCAGCAAGATGGGCGCCGAACACCGCGATCTCGATCTCGGGATGAACGCTGTTACCCTCCGGCGCCGGCGCGGCCGCCGGCTGGGGATGGCCGGTCGCTCCGAGCGGTGTCGCGGCATCACGCTGCATGCGCTCGGCGAAAGCGGCGAGCACGCCGTCATGAAAGGCGGGGGCGATCAGGGTCACGCCGGCGGGGAAGCCATTGGACGAGAATCCGCCCGGGATGGCGATCGCCGCGAGGTCGAGGAGATTGGTGAAGTTGGTATAGCGGCCGAGTTCGCTGTTGGTCGCGATCGGTTCGGCGGCGATCTCGGCGAGGCTGAAGGCGCCCGACACACTGGGCACGAGCAGGAAGGCGAGGCGCTGCCAGAGCGGCGCCGTCGCCTGGCGGAGAGCGGCGAGCCGATGCTGGGCGGCGAAGAGATCGATGGCGCTTTGGGCGAACCCGGCGCCGACGATCTCGCGGGTTACCGGGTGTAGCCCTTCCGGGTTTTCAGCAAAGATCGTGCGGAGTGCCGTGCTGCGCTCGGCGACCCAAGGGCCATACAGTAGGGCCGCAGCCTCGGCGAAGTGTGTGAAATCGATCTCTTCGGCCTCGCCGCCGGCCGCGACGGCGTGGGCGATCGCCTGCTCGAACACTGCGCGCGATGCCGGATCGCCGTGGAACGCGAGCGCCGCAGGCGCCGGCACGCCGAAGCGAAACCGCGCCGGCGGGCGCTGTGTGAGGGAAAATCCAGGGGGTGCGGCGCGGCTATAAGGGTCGGCGGCGTCGAACCCGGCGGCAACCGCGAGCACCGCCCGGGCATCGGAGACGGTGAGCGCGAAGATCGAAACGCAATCGAGTGAGCGGCAGGCGGGGACGACGCCGCGGGTGCTGATCAGCCCACGGGTCGGCTTGAGGCCGACGAGATTGTTGAAAGCCGCAGGGACGCGGCCGGAGCCGGCGGTATCAGTGCCGAGCGCGAAGCTGACCAGGCCAGCGGCCACCGCGACCGCCGAGCCCGAACTCGACCCGCCCGGCGCCATCGCCGGATCGAACGGGTTGCGCGGCGTGCCATAGGGCGAGCGCACGCCGACGAGGCCGGTCGCGAACTGATCGAGATTGGTCTTGCCGATCAGGATTGCCCCGGCGGCAACGAGCCGCGCGACCACCGGCGCCGACTGCGCGGGTTGATAGGCAAAAGCGGGACAGGCGGCGGTGGTGGCGAGGGGGGCCGCGTCAATATTGTCCTTGACCGCGAAGGGAATGCCATAGAGCGGGCCGCGCGCCGGCGCCGCTTGCGCCGCGAGCGCCTTCGCCTCGGCGCGGAGATCCTCGGCGGGACGAAGGCTTATCCAGACATGATTATCGCCGGCGGCGGCGATCCGGCGGAGGATTTCGTCAATCACCTCAAGCGGTGTCGTCCCGCCGGCGGCATAGGCGGCGCCGAGCCGCGCGAGATCGAGGCTCAGCGCCATGGGTGTCGCCAATGCCGCGGCCCGCGGTGAGAAAATGTCGTCATCCGTATCTCCTTATGCATCCCATTCTATGCATCGCATTCTCTGGCCACCCCTTTGCCCGCATGCCGGCCAACCTGTGTACCCCAGAAGCGCCTTGGGATATGCCTCGGGGAAATACAAGAACGAGGCCATTCCCGCCGCTTCGGGTGATCTTACGGCAAACTCTCCCCGTGCCGCGGCCGGCGCGCGCTATTTTGCCAGATTTTCGGCAGAGCCGGCATAAATTTTATGCAGTGCATGCGATTTTGTATGCAAATTCCTTCCCTGCCCGCTGTGCACCGCCGCACGCGTCTCGGCCCAAACGTGGCACGGGATTTGAATACGGTGAAGACCATGCCGAGCGCGGCTTTGCGCGCCGCGCGGCACTCTCGCCGGAGGAAAACATGGCTCTCGATCCCCCCGCTTCGCGTAACTTTTCCCGCCGCGCCCTGCTCGGGATGACCGGCGGTCTGGCCGCCGCCGCCCTCGCCCCGGGCCGCCGGGCCGGCGCGGCCGGCACGCTCGAAATCGGCTTCCTCTATGTCGGCGCGCGGGATGATTACGGCTACAACCAGGCCCATGCCGAAGGCGCCGCCGCGGTCAAGAAAATGCCTGGCGTGAAGGTTTTGGAAGAAGAGCGCATCCCCGAGACTGTCGATGTCGTCAAGTCGATGGACAGCATGATCGAACTCGACGACGCCGCATTGCTGTTTCCAACCTCGTTTGGCTACTACAACCCCTTCGTTCTGCAGGAGGCAAAGAAATACCCAAAGGTACAATTCCGCCATTGCGGCGGATTGTGGACCGAGAAAGACCCGAAAAATGCCGGCAGCTATTTCGGCTATATCGATGAGTGCCAGTATCTCTCGGGTATTGTTGCCGGCCATATGAGCAAGACGAAGAAGCTCGGCTTCGTCGCGGCCAAACCTATCCCGCAGGTTCTGCGCAATATTAACGCCTTCACCCTCGGCGCGCAGCGGGTCGATCCCAAGATCACGACGACGGTGATCTTCACCGGCGACTGGTCGATGCCGGTCAAGGAGGCGGAAGCGACCAACGCCCTCGCCGATCAGGGCATCGACGTCGTCACCTGTCATGTCGACAGCCCGAAAGTCACCATCCAGACCGCCGAAGGGCGTGGGCTCTACACCTGTGGCTATCACGTCAACCAGGCGCCACTCGCGCCCAAGGGCTATCTCACCGGCGCGGAATGGAACTGGGCAACGGTCTATCGTAATTTCGTTGCCGAGATGCAGGCGGGCAAACCGCTGCCGAATTTCGTGCGTGGTGGCCTGCGCGAGGGTATCGTTAAAACCTCGCCCTATGGTGCCATGGTGCCGGCGGCGGCGCGCGCCGAGGCGGATGACGTGAAGGCCAAGCTGATCGCCGGCGAGTTCGTGATCTTCAAGGGGCCGGTTGCTGACAATAAAGGCAAGCAGGTGATCGCGGCCGGCGTCGACCATGGCCAGACCGATCTTTGGCTCGAAAAGATGGACTGGCTCGCCGCCGGCGTGATCGGGAAGACCTGAGGGCGGCGGGACGGGGCGCGCGGGCCGGCATGACCTCCCTAACCCTTGCCCTTGGCGTGCGGCCCGGGATGCGGGACCGCTGGCTTGGCCGGATCGCCGAGGCCTGGGCGCTCCCGCTCCTTGCGCTGACGGTCGCGCTGCTCGCGTTCAGTGCCTTTCTCGCCGCCTGCGGGGTCAACCCGCTGGCGGCGGCGGCGCTGATCTGGCGCGGCGCCTTCGGCACCTGGTTTTCGTGGCAAAACACGCTTCAGAAAGCCTCGCCCTTGCTGCTCACGGGCCTCGCCATGGCGCTCCCGGCGCGGGTCGGCCTCATGGTGATCGGTGGCGAGGGTGCGCTGGTGATCGGCGGCCTCGCCTGCGCGGTGATCGGCCCGACGCTCTCCGGCCTCGCCGGCAGCGCCGGCGGCGCCCTTCTTGCGCAGGCCTTGATGCTCGCGGGTGGCATGGCGGCGGGCGCGCTCTGGCTGATGATCCCGGGCGCGCTGCGCTTCTGGCGCGGCGTCAACGAGACGATTTCTTCGCTCCTCCTCAACACCATCGCCATCGCGGTGATGAACCAGCTCGTCGAGGGGGTGCTGCGCGACCCATTGAGCCTCAACAAACCCTCGACGGTGTCGCTCGCGCCCGGCCTCATGCTCGGTCAGATCCCGGGGCTATCGGTGCATGTCGGCCTTGCTTTCGGGCTGGTTCTCTGCGTTGCCGCCGGTGTTCTCATGCAGCGGACGAGCTTCGGCTTCGCGGCCAGCGTCAATGCCGGCAACCCGCGCGCGGCGCACATGGTCGGGATCGATGTCGGGCGGCTGATCCTGATCGCCTGCGCCCTGGCTGGCGCCAGTGCCGGGCTTGCCGGCGCGGTCGAGGTCGCCGCCGTCCAAGGCAGCGCCACCGCCTCGCTCGCCGCCGGCTACGGCTATAGCGGCATCCTGGTCGCCTTTCTTGCCCGCCACAACCCGTTCGCGATCATTCCGGTCGCCCTCCTTCTCGGCGGGATCGTGGCGAGCGACGGCCTGCTGCAACGCCATCTCGATCTGCCGGACGCGACAGTTGCGGTGCTGCAGGGCTTCGTTTTCATCGCCGTACTCGCCGCCGAGACGTTTTCCGGGCGGCTTCGGCTTCGGTGTCGGCTTTGGCTTCCGCTTTCCCTCAGGGGCGAGCCACGCGATGGCTGATCTCGGCGCAGCCGGCGTTGCCCTCGCGCTGTTCGGCGGCGCCATCCGCGCGAGCACGCCGTTTTTGTTCGTGAGCCTCGGCGAGTGCCTGACCGAATTATCCGGGCGCATCAATCTCGGCCTCGAAGGCACGCTGGTCTGTGGCGCGATGAGCGCTTATGGCGCGGCGTTGCTCTCGGGCTCGCCCTGGCTCGGCGTGCTTGCCGCAGCACTCGTCGGCGCGCTGCTCGGCGCGCTCCACGCCGGGCTCTGCAGCCTCAAGCGTGTGAACGACATCGCGGTCGGCATCGCGCTGATGGTGCTCGGCACTGGGCTTGCGTTCTTTTTCGGCAAACCCTTGATCCAGCCCCGCGCGCCGATGCTGCCGGCGCTGCATGTCTGCCCCACTTGCCAGTTCGCGCCGCTTCGCGCCGCCCTCGACATCAACCCGCTGTTCCTGATCGGTGTTGCCCTCGCTTTCGTGCTGCGCTGGGGGCTTGCCAATACACGGCCCGGTCTCGTGCTCCGCACCGTCGGCGACAGCAGCGAGGCGGCGCGCGCGATGGGCTATGCGCCGCTTTGGGTGCGGCTCTGGTCGACGATGGCGGGCGGCGCTCTGGCCGGCATCGGCGGCGCGTTCCTCTCGCTCTATTATCCAGGGTCATGGAATGAGGGGCTCTCCAGCGGCCAGGGGTTGATCGCCGTTGCCCTCGTGATTTTCGCGCGCTGGCGCCCGCTCGCCTGTCTCTTTGCCTCCCTCCTGTTCGGCGCCGCCGGCGCTTTGGGCCCGGCGCTGCAATCGATCGGCGTGCATCAGGGCACCTATCTGTTCAATGCCGCGCCCTATGCGCTGACGCTTGCGATCATGATCGCGACCTCGTCACGAAACGGCATGCTCGCCGGCGCGCCCGGGGAATTGGGCATGGTGCGTTGAAGATAAGGAACGGAGCAAAAGCATGAGCGGCCTTGGCGGCCTCAACAAATCTCCGACGGGCGTCGTCATCGGCCTTGTGCAGCTTGCGCTGCCGGTGGTCGAGACGCCGGCCGATCTCGCAGCGCAGACACGCCGCATCGTCGCCCTCGTCGGTAAGGCGCGGCGCGCGTTGCCGGGCATGGATATGGTTGTGTTCCCTGAATACGCGCTGCATGGCTTGTCGATGAACACCGCGTCGGCATTGATGTGCCGCCGCGACGGGCCGGAGGTCGCCGCGTTTCGCGATGCCTGCCGCACCCATCGCATCTGGGGCTGCTTTTCGATCATGGAACACAATCCCGCTGGCAATCCATGGAACGCCGGTCTCATCTTCGACCCTGACGGCAACGAAAAGCTTTACTATCGGAAGCTTCACCCCTGGGTGCCGGTCGAGCCCTGGGCGCCGGGTGATCTCGGCATCCCGGTATTTACTGGGCCGAACGGCGCGCGCATGGCGCTGATCATCTGCCATGACGGCATGTTTCCGGAAATGGCGCATGAGGCCGCTTATAAGGGCGCCGAGATCATGCTGCGCACCGCGGGCTATACCGCGCCGATCCGGCATGCTTGGAAAATCACCAATCAAGCCAATGCCTTTTGTAATCTCATGTACACCGCGAGCGTCTGTCTCGCCGGCAGTGACGGCACCTTCAATTCGATGGGCGAGGGGATGTTCGTCAATTTCGACGGCGTGCCTCTGGTCGAAGGCAACGGCCTCGCCGATGAGATCATCACCGCCGAACTGCGTCTTGATCTCGTGCGCGAGGCACGCCGCCTCTGGGGGGTCGAGAACAATATCTATCAGTTCGGCCATCGCGGCTATGTCGCCGTCGCCGGCGGCGCGCGGGATTGCCCTTATTCCTACATGACCGATCTCGCCGCCGGTCGTTATCGTCTGCCCTGGGAAGATGACATCGCGATCGTCGATGGCACGGGCTACGGCTTTCCGCCGCCGCCGACAAAGTAAGCGTGACCGAAGGAACGAGGCGCCAATCGATGTTCTTCCCCACCATCGCCGCCGATCCCTATCCCTGGCCCTATGACGCAACGCTTTCGCCGCGGACGACGGCGCTGATCATCATCGACATGCAGACCGATTTCTGCGGCATCGGCGGCTATGTCGACAAGATGGGCTA
>NZ_JBMFWJ010000075.1:0-7254 GCF_049965395.1 Acidibrevibacterium sp. | reverse complement strand
ATCCTCGCCAAGCTCGACCGACTGCCTGAACCAGCCGAATGAGTCAGAACACTAGGAACGCTGGGGCGTTGGCGCTCGCTTGCACGATGACCTGTTCTGGCTCACTTACGACGAGCAAGGCGCCGTGCGGCTGGATAGAGCCAGCAAGATGGATTTGTTCGCGCTCGCAATTGGAAAGATCGGCCTGGCCGAAGGCGGGGGATGACAACGAGGACGCGGCCATGTCAGCGGGCGCTGTCCGCCGGCGGTGTGTCTGCGGCTGCGGCCGGAGGCGTGTCTTCGATGTGGTAGCGCTCGAGCTTGGCATAGAGGCTTTGCCGGCTGAGCTTGAGCGCCGCCGCTGCTGCCGAACGATTGCCGCCGGCATGTGCGAGTGCCGCCACGATCTGTTGCCGCTCGACGCGGGCGACGGTCTCGCTGACCAATTTACGCAGTGAGCCGTCCTGCGGCGGCACTGCGATCGGAGGCGTGGCGGCGTGCGCGTCGTCCTGCGCCAGCCGACGGCGGACGTCGCGTATCAAGACGGCGATATAGTCGGAATCCTGCTCTTTCGTTCCGGCGGCGGAAATCTCCACCGGCAAGTTATGGCCGAATTCGCCATGCAAGGTGGTGGGCATCAGGCGGAGGGCCGGCTGGCGCGTCAGTGTGGCGAGCACCATCGCCGCATCAGCGCCGGGCTCAGACAGCCACCGATTGAGCGGGGCGCCGATGACCTGCTCCTCTTTTCCCGCCTGGACGAAATCGAAAAAGGCGCGATTGGCGGCGCGCACCGTGCCGCTGCGATCGATCACCGCGAACCCATCCGGCAAACGCTCAATCAAGGCTTCGATGGGAAGCTTCGTCTCGTGCCGCGGCACTGGCTTTGCACCGCTGATCTCAACCAGGTGCAGGACCAAGGCCGGTATCGCCTTGGCAGGGGCAAACGTTGCGCGAACCACCCAGGGCACCTGCTGCGGGCCGATATGGACGATGAAGCCCGGCATCCGCTGCTCATTGCCGACTTGTGCCAAAGCGGCGCGGAACGTTGAGCGATCGGCCGTCGCAATAAGGCTGGTGAAAGCCTGACCCGGAGACAGAGCGAAAGCGCGTTGCGCCGCCGGATTCGCCTCAATGAGGCGCAGGTCTTGAGCGCTGAGGATGACCACGGCCTCATCGGCGACATCGAACAAAGCACGATAGCGCGACTCGATATCGCGCAACTGCCAATAATCCTGCGTCATCGCTTTTTGTGCGGCGATGAGGCGAGATTGCACTTCCGCGACCGCCTGCAGGCTGCGACCGATCGCAAGCAAACCGCTCCGCTTACCCAACCGCACGGCGGTGTATTCCATGGCCACCGCCCCGCCATCGGGGAAACGCTGAAGGAACTGCCCAAACCCAGCGGTGCCGACGGCGCGGGCCTCAGCGATCAATTGCTGCAGCCGTTCAGCGCCGGAGGGATCCACTGTTTCGGCCCAGGGCTGGCCAACCCATGCCGAGACGCCCTCGCGCACGAAGCTGCTCGCGAGGGTCACATCGCGGATCACCCCGTGCGCGTCGAGAAGAAGCTTGACGTCGGGCTGGATGATGGCAAAGTCTGTGCTCGTTGCGCGAATGATCGGGAACTCCGTAACAATGCCAAAGCCGTCGCCGAACTCTCCAGAGGGGACTTCCCAAAGCAACGCCAACAGCTCGCCGCTTACCCTACGCCGGGACGAACCCTTGTCGCACGTCGCCCCTTTGGCGGCAGGAACGTCTGCCTCGACGTTTGCCGATGTAGCCCCAGCGCTCGCGAAACCGCGACTTTCCGTGGCACTGCGCGACCACACCCGCGATCTTCATACTGAAGCAGAATACTCGGGCATTGTCCAGGCAATCCTCGAAGGTAGCGTCGGCCGCGCCGATTATGCGTTGTTCTTGCGTAATCTGCTTCCGGCTTATGAAACGATGGGACGAGAATTGCGCCGCCATTGTGGAGCGCCAGCGTTACGCGCTCTGGTGCGCGCTGAGATATTTCGGACCCAGGCTCTCACCCGTGATCTCGAGGCCTTGGCCGGGGCGGCGTGGCGGCGCGATCTTCCCCGGCTTCCCGCCGGTCGGGAGTACGCCGACCGGATCGCGTGTGCCGCCGCCGATGACCCGGCGCTGCTGATCGCGCATGCCTATGTGCGTTATCTCGGCGACCTCCATGGCGGGCGGCTCCTGAAAAAGCGGCTCGCCGGCTATGATTGGCTGCCGACGGGAGCGCTTGCTTTCTATGAGTTTCCGGCGATTCCCGATATCGCTCGCTTCATCGCCGCCTATCGCGCGGCGATCGATCGCGCTGCCGATCTCTTGCCGAGCTGCACCGGCGTGATCGCCGAGGCAGCGATGGCGTTTCGGTTGAACATCGCGGTCTCGAACGCCGTTCTCGCGGCTGTCGCGCACGTCACGACGTGAGAGAGGATCAGCCGCGCCAACGCCTGCTGAGATCGACGAGATGGGTGATGAGAGCGGCCAGCAGCCAGAGCGCTATCTCGGCCGCTCCGGCGTTGCGCAACGCGGCGCGGAGTGCGAGCAGGAGACAGCCGCCGGGGAGCAGCATCGCAAGCAGGGCGGCCGGCGCAAGGCCGCGCCCGGTGCGCTGCCGCCAGCCGATCAGCGCCAGCGCCTCGCAGGCCATCACCACCAGAATCACATCGACGATGTGGCCGTGCGCGAACAAGGCGGAGACGGTTGCAGCAGAGCCCGCCGTCATGCGCTCGACGCGCTGGGATCACGAGGCCGGAAGGCCATGATCGTGGGCAATCCGCTCAATGACCGCAGCGATCAGATCCGGCCGCTCCTCATGGGCGAGATGGCCGAGGCCGGGGAGGGCGATCTTTCGCGCGTGCGGCAAGAGACGGCACAGGCGATCGGCCTCCGAGGGCGGGATCGCGCGGTCATTGCTGCCGACGACGAGAAAGATCGGCGTTGGCAGCCGCGGCAGATCGCGCACCAGCGGCGCGAGATCCCACCGCGCCATCATGCCGAGCGCGGCGGCGACATGTCCGGGGCTTTGCAAAAGCCGCTGATAAAGCGCGAGGCTGGATGGCGGGAGAACCGAGCCAGTGCCGCGGAGCAACCGCGCCACCGTCGCCCGATTGGTGGCGCGCCAGGCGAACATCACCGGCACGATCGGGATCGAGACCAATGCCTTGGCTAGCGGCGCGAAAAAATGGCCGGGCAGCCCGGCCAGCGGCAGTAACGCGCCATTCAGGCTGACCAGCGCCTTGGGCGCGATCGCGCCATCGAGACACATACGGCAGAGAATGGCCGCGCCCGCCGAGTGACCGACGGCGAGGGCGGGCGCCAGTGCGAGCGCGCGCAGCAACTCGCTCACCCCCCATGCCATGCCGGGAAGCGAAAGCCGGTCCGCGGCCGGCCGGGTCGTAAAGCCGTGGCCGGGAAGATCGGCGGCGACCACGGTGAAATGGCGTGCCAGCAATGGCAGCAGCCCCTGCCAGGAATGGGTGGAGGCGCCGGTGCCGTGCACCATCAGTAAAACCGGGCCCTCGCCAGCGATCTGCACATGCCAGCGGATCGCCGCTGCGGTGATAAAGCGGCTTCGTTCGCGATGCGGCCAGTCGCGGCCATCGCGTTCCCAGATCAGGCGGAGACCCGCCCCCGGGTCGCTCGCGCCGCGGCGGACGCGGGCACGCGCCGGGGGAGCGGCGGGTGGGGCACGAAATAGCGGGGTCAGGGTATTCGGCATGGGCTCACCTCACGCCGGCGCTTGCGGCGCGGGCGGCGGCACTCAGCCGTTCGGGCTCGACATGCGGCAGCGCGAGATAGGCTGCCCCCATCTCTCCCGCGAGGCGCTCGGTCAGCGGTTGCGGCCGTGGCGCGGTATCGACCAATAACGCCGCGAGCTTCATCGCCCGCAACGCCCGCGCCGCGGCGAGGGCGTCCGCCTCGGCGACGCTGCGGCCGCTGGTGCCGTCGCGGCCGATATTGGCCCTGCCATCGGTCAGCAACACCAGAACCGGGGTTCGCCCGCGCCGCTGCTCAGCCAACGCGAGCTGCCGCGCGGCATCGATGCCGGCGGCAAGCGGCGTTGCCCCGCCCCCCGGACAGGCCGCGAGTGACCGCCGCGCCCGTGCCAAAGCCCCGGTCGGCGGCAGCACGATTTCTGCCGCGCGGCCACGAAAGGCGATGAGAGCCACCTGATCGCGGCGAACGTAGCAATCGGCGAGCAAGCACTCGACCGCGCCCTTGGCTTCACCCAAACGATGCAGCGCCGCCGAGCCGGAGGCATCGACGGCGAAGATCGTCGTGCTCTGGCGCGGCTGGCGGAAGCGGATGACACGAAAATCCGTGCGAGTCAGAAACAAACGCCGGGGCTTCCCAGCCGGCGCACCGGCGGCGGCGGCACGTAGACGCTGCCAGGGTGCTGCGGCGCGCAGGGTCTCGATCAGGCTGAGGCGGCGGCCGGCGCGTGGGTCACCGTTTTCGACGCCGATGGCGCGCCCGCGTTGTCGCGCGTGATGGAGGGTGCCGGCGCGCCCGGCGCCGCCGGGCGGGCGCCGCACACCACCCTCGGCCGGGTGCAGCCTAGCCAGCAGCCCCGCCGGCAAGGCCGCCTCGACCGCCGCGACAACTTGCTCCGCTGTCGCCGCGCCCGCCTGAGACTCAAGGTCGGGCATGGCTTTTGGCGATGCGTCATCGGGGGGTGGGGGGTGAGGCGGCACGCTCTCCTCGCCCGCCCGCCTTTCCGCCTGATCGGCGGGCGGCTCCGGCGCCGCTGCGGGTGCGGCGGCGCGCGGGGCGAGGACGAGGCGTGCCGCGGCCGCGGCATCGGCGGCGGCGACGGTATCGCGCCCGGCCAGTGCTGCGAGCGCACGCGCAGCGCGAAGAGCCAACAATGTCGCGCGCGGGGCGCCGATCCCGAGCCGGAAGGCCGCCTCACAAAGCCCGGTGATCACGCCCTCGCCCGCCACCACACGCGGGAAAATCTCGCTGGCGGCGGCCAAAGCCTGCGGGTCATGCGGTTCCCGCACGGTTCCGGCGAGGCTGAGCGCGGTCAGATCGAGATGAAAGGCGAGGCGATCGGCAAGGCACGCCGCTAGCCGCTCATCGGCGTCGATGCCCTCGTCGAGCGCGATCACGCCGATCCGCGCCGGCAAGCGCCGCGCCAACCCGTCACGCTCGAGCGCGACCTCACCGGTATCAAGAGCGAGAGAGAGCCGTGCCGCCGTGCCGGGGCTCAGGCGTTCGGCCATCGGCACCAGCACCACCCCGTGATCCGCTTCAGCAAGCAGGCCACGCTCGACCCGTGGCCGCCCGCACGCGAGCGTTGCCACGAGATCGAGCCCGCCAAGCAGCCGGGCATCGTCGATGCCGGGCGGTAGGCGCCTGAGAGGGGTCGTGGCGGGGAGAAGGGTGCGAAGTTCGGCGAGCCAGCGCTCGCGCACCGGTCCGGCGGCGGCGCGCACAGCGATGCCGCCGAGGGCGCTCGGTGCGATCGCGAACACGCGGATGGCAAGCGAGGCATCTGCCCAGGCGGCTTTCGCGGTCATGAGGGCATCAGCTCGGCAAGCGCGCGCTCAACCTTGATCGTCGCGAGCGTTTCGTCGAGCGGGTTGCGGCGCAGCCGATGCCGGAGCGCAGGGGGTGCGACGGCAGCGACGTGGCTTTCGTCACACCTCATCGTGCCCTCCAGCGCAGCCAGCGCGCGCGCGGCGCGGAGCAGGGTCAACTCGCCGCGGAGGCCATCGGTGCCAAGGCGCATGCAAAGCCGGGCGACATGCTCAAGCGTCGTCTCCGGTACCTCTATCGCGCCAAGCCGGGCGCGGGCGGCGATGATCTCGTCGCGAAGACGCGCCTCCGCCTCTGCCCAGGCGGCGGCGAAAGCGCGAGGGTCACGCGTAAACGCTTCATGTCGGCGCATCACCGTCACCCGCTCGGCCAGGGTTTCGGGCGTCCGCACCTCGACCGAGAGGCCGAAGCGATCGAGCAATTGCGGCCGCAACTCCCCCTCTTCCGGATTGCCACTGCCGATCAGCACGAAGCGTGCCGGGTGGCGCACGCTGATACCCTCGCGTTCAACGACGTTCTCGCCCGAGGCCGCGACATCGAGCAGCAAATCGACGAGATGATCATCGAGCAGATTGACCTCGTCGATATAGAGAAAGCCGCGATGCGCCCGCGCGAGAAGCCCCGGCTCGAAGGCGCGTTCGCCGTGCGCCAACGCGCGCTCGAGATCGAGCGCGCCGACCACGCGGTCTTCGGTCGCGCCCAGCGGGAGATCGACCATCGGCACGGCGACCAGCTTGGCGCGGCGGCGCCGTGTCGCGCCACGGCTGCGACACTCGGCGCAGAACGCGTGCGGCTCGGCGGGATCGCATCCCCAACGGCAGCCGGCCATCGTTCGCATCGGTGGCAAGAGAGCCGCGAGAGCGCGCACGGCGGTGGATTTGCCGGTGCCGCGATCCCCAAACACCAAGACGCCGCCGACCGCAGGATCAATTGCCACGATCAGGAGGGCCCGTTTCATCTCCTCCTGGCCGACGATCGCCGTGAAGGGATAGTGCACGGCCGTCATCGTCGGTCGCCCCCCGCGATCACCGGCCGGCAAACGGCCCGTTCAGCCGGACCACGGCGAGATTGATGAGGCTCGCAAACCCGACCCAAAGCAGATAGGGCAGCAACAGCAGGCTCGCGAGCGGGGCAAACGGCAGAAAGAAGAGCATCGGCGCAAGCACCGAAAGCCACAGCGCAACCACTTCGAGCAACGCCCAATCGGGGCGCTTGAGCAAGAAGAAGAGCACGCTCCAGAGGACGTTGAGGGTCCCATTCACGGCGAACAGCGCGCCCACTCGCCAGCGTTGACCTTCGTCCGCCGCCTGCCAGGCGATCACGCCGGCGGTTGCGGCGCAGGCGAAGATCAGTGTCCAGACCGGTCCGAACAACCAGTCCGGCGGCTGCCAGGCAGGTTTCTTGAGGGAATAGTACCAGGCATCGAGGCGGGTTGCGAGGCCGCCGAGCACGGCGACCAGGAGCGCGAGCAGGGCCGCGATCAGCGCTGTCGTCACGTGGACGGAAAACCATCTCATACCCTCGCGAATCCGGTGATATGCGCGAGATTCTTGAGGAATATCCGCGCATGCGCCAAAGGCGCGGTGCGGGAAAGAGTTTTGTTCATATATGACTCCCAGGTTAGCCGTTGCACGTCGGCATCGCCGCAAATGCTGACGAAGCGCTCACGCCGGCGGTCATTGGCGTACCAGTAGTTCTGCATCATGCCGAGGATCATAA
>NZ_JBMFWJ010000074.1:0-8160 GCF_049965395.1 Acidibrevibacterium sp. | reverse complement strand
TAGCGAGGGTGAAGCTTTTGCCGATCCCGCCTTTGCCATAAATCGCGATGATCTGTTTTTTTCCGAATTTGTCCGACCCCGTGCGATGTGGCGCCTCAGGCGCCGGGTGAGGCTTTGGCATTGCGGTCATGAGCATACCCTCCAATCGAGAATCATTTTGAGGCAAGCGGGATCGCCAAAAGCGGTGCGATAGGCGGCATCGGCGGTGGTGGCGGCGGCGCGGTGGGTGATCAGCCCGGCGAGCGACACCCGCCCCGCCTCCACCATGTCGCGCACCGCCGCGAGATCGCCCGCGGCCCATTCCGCCGCCACCCGCAGCCGCGCCTCGCGCAGGAAAGCCGGAGGAAAGGCAAAGGAAAGCGGCTCGGCGTAAAATCCAGCCAGCACGATCTCACCGCCGCGCGCGAGCTTGGCGATCAGACGATCGAGCACCGCCGAATCGCCACTCACCTCGAAGATCGCACGATAATCCTCCCGCCGATCCTCCTCCGGGGCGATCACCTGATAGCCGCTGGCCCCCGCGGCGCGCGCGGGATTGCGCTCCCACACCACGGGCGGCGGCGCGCCGATGGCGAGCGTGAGGCGCGCAAGCAGGCGGCCGAGAACGCCATGGCCAACGATCAGGTCGGGCGGCAAGCAGGTTGCAGCGCCCGGGGAAGCGGGAGGGGACGATGTCGCGTCCGGCGCAGAGGCGTGGGCGGCAGCGGGGCTCTGCATCGCGTGCCACGCGGTCGCGGCAAGCGCCAGCAGCACCGCCTCCTCGCCGAGATGCTCAGCGAGCGGCAGCACGCGCCGCCCGGGCGCCACCAGATGCCGCGCCGCGCCGCCGAACAGGCCGCGCACGGCACCGCTCCAGCGCGCACCGGGGACAAACACCCGCGCCCCATGTCGTGTGCCAGAAGCGGCGCCGGCCGCAACGACACGGCCGACGGACTCATAGCCAGGAATAAGCGGATACCCCATGCCGGGAAAGGGCGGCATACGGCCTGACCACAGCAGACGCTCGGTGCCGGTGCTGATCCCGCTCCACTCGACCTCGACCACGACCTCGTCTTCGCCAGGCGTCGCCAACGGAAGACGCCGAAGGGCGAGATGTTCAGGTCGCTCCATGACCACGGCAATCGTATCCATCCTTGGACATCTCCCGCGACCGGGGGGTCGCTTTTTATCAAGTGTCACTGTAGATTGACTAATACAATCGTCAAGTGAATTTTACATTCCGACCGTTACTGAGCCTCTGCCAAGAGCGCGCCAACCAGCAGCGGGCGGCGGGTGGGAAGCCGGCGGACACCGCGAAACCCGGCACTTTCCAGCAAAGCGGCGAGGGCGGCGGGCGGGCGCGGCCGGCCGCGCCCCATCGCCAGCAGATAAAAATGGAAATAGGCGGCAACCGGCTCCACCCCGGCGACGCCGGCCATCGGCTCGGCGACCAAGAGCCGCGCCCCCGGCGATAGCGCGCGGCGGACGGCGAGAAGGAGGCGAAGCACGCTCGCGTCATCGTGATCATGCAGCACCCGCACCAGGGTCACGAGATCGGCGCCGGCGGGAAGCTCATCCCTGAGAAAATCCCCGCCATACGTCAGCGCCCGCCCTTCGAGCCCAGCGGCGGCGAAACGCCTTCGCGCCCGCGCGGCAACCGCCGGAAGATCGAACAGAATCAGACGGAGCGCCGGCGCGCGCGCCGCAGCGGCAATCACGAACGCCCCTTCCCCACCGCCGATATCGAGCAGAACGCGATGGCGGTGACAGGGATAGGCGTCGAGGATGTCACCGGCGATCAATGGCTGCGAGGCCGCCATCAAGGCGCCATAGGCCGCAACCGCCGCCGCCGAGAGTTGGGCCGGGGCCTCTCCCGTGGCATAGGGCCAGAATCGGGCGAGCGCGGTCTCCTTGCGCGTGCCGCGCAGCAAAGCCACCGGATCGGCAAGATCGGCATAGAACATGTCATGATGCGCAATCATCGCGGCGATCGCCGGGTTGCCCGCGAGCACGGCACCGAGCGGGCCGAGCGCAAACCGGCCCTGGCGGCGCGGCTCGGCAATCCTGAGCGCTGCCGCGGCTTCGAGCAGACAGCGCGCCGCCGCCTCGGTCAGATCGAGCCTCGCCGCGAGACCTGGGGCGGTTGGCGCTTCCTCGGCGAGGATTGAGACAAGATCGAAACGCACCACCGCGAGCAGGATCTGCGAATAGACGAAACCCGCGACAAGATCGAACAGCTCTCGCGCGCGGCGCGCGGCGAGCCGGCGGGTGAGCGGAAAACCGGCCGCCCAGCGCTGAAAGCGCGGGCTCGCGAGCAGCCGGTTGCGGGTTTCGCGCCACAGATCGCGCACCTGTTCACCGATACTCTCGTCGCGAGATGAGGCGGTCATGCCGCCGCGCGCCACCCTGCCCTGCGCAACCCCGCTTGCCATCACGCGGCGCGATGAACGCTCTCGGGCGGCATGAGGCGCGACATTTCATCCAGAATGAGCGCGCTGAGCCGCGCCCGCCCGGCGGCCGGCGGAATCGCCGCCACCGCCCCGTCGATGAGCCGACGAAGCCGCGCCCGCGCCGCGCCGAGGCCGAGCGAGAGCACGGCATTGGGACAGGCATGAGCCTGGTCCTGGCCAACCGGCTTGCCGATATCCTCGGGGCGGGCGGTGGTATCGCGGATGTCATCGGCCACCTGATAGGCCTCGCCGAGGCGCAGACCGACGAGCCGCCACGCCTGGGTCGGCCCGCCGGCGGCGGCGGCGCCGGCCATGGTGGCGGCGGCAAACAGCGCGCCGGTCTTGGCCCGCTGATAGTTGGCGAGATCGATCTCCGGCTCACATTCCCAAGCCTGGCCGGCGGCGATGCCGAACGGGGCGCCAGCGGCATGGCTGAGAATCGCGAGAAGGGCGGGTAGACGCTGCGGCGAACGCGGCACGCTCAACGCCAAAGTCTCGTAGGCGAGCACGATGAGTGCGTCGCCGGCCAGCACGGCGAGGCGCTCGCCAAAGGCGTGATGGACGGAGGGGCGGCCGCGACGCATCGCCGCGTCGTCAAAACAGGGGAGATCGTCATGCACCAGCGAGGCGCAATGCAGAATCTCGATCGCCGCCGCGGCAGCCTCGGTGAGGTCGGGATCGTCGTCGCCGAGAGCGCTGGCAACAGCAAGGCAAAGCCGCGGCCGAATACGCGCCCCGCCGGGAAAAACGGCGTGCCGCATGGCGGCGGCGAGACCTGGCGGGCCACCCTGGGCCGTAGCCCGGGCCATCGTCTCAGCCAAGCGGCGTTCGATGCGTGTCATCGCGTCCATGTCGTTCTTCCCTGGCTCGTTGCTGCCTGTGCGTTGCTGTCACTCAGTCATTGACGCTTGGTGGGTGCCAATTCGGCGGTGTCGATTTGACGGCGTCGCCGACAACGCATGGCGGCCGCCAAGCCGAAGCGTAAATCGAAATTGACAATTAAAACTGTCATTCTAAATTGACGTGTTGTCAAGTGTTTTCGCAGCCCACGGAAGCCGCATCCCGTGCCATCCCCGCGCCTCGCCCCCTCTCGCATCGCCGTGATCGGCGCTGGCATCGGCGGCTTGGTTGCCGCCCTGGAGCTCGCCCAAAAGGGCCTGGAGGTGGTGGTGCTGGAACGCGCGGGGACGCCAGGGGGCAAGCTTCGCGAAGCCTGCCTCGGCGGGCTCCGGCTGGATGTCGGCCCGACGGTTCTCACCCTACGTGCGGTGTTTGCCGACATCTTCGCCCGCGCCGGCGCCCGGCTCGAGGATCACCTCACGCTCCATCCCGCGGACATTCTTGCGCGCCATGCCTGGAGCGCTGAGGAGCGGCTCGATCTGTTCGCCGCACGCGAGCGCACGATCGACGCCATCGGCGCCTTCGCGGGGGCGGCGGAAGCCACCGGCTATCGCCGCTTCATCGCTGATGCTGGCCGCCTCTATGCCGCTCTCGATGCCAGTTTTCTGCGCGCCGGCCAGCCCAGCTTGCTCGGCATGCTGCGTCGCGCGGGACCGGGCGGGCTACGCGCGCTTGCCGGCGTTTCGCGGTTTCGCACACTCTGGCAAGCGCTCGAAACCTATTTCCGCGACCCACGGCTGCGCCAGCTCTTCGGCCGCTATGCCACCTATTGCGGCGCCTCACCCTTTCTCGCGCCAGCGACACTGATGCTGATCGCGCATGTCGAACAAGAGGGGGTGTGGCTGGTCGAGGGCGGCATGTACCGCCTCGCCACCGCGCTCGCGGGGCTGGCGACGGCACGCGGGGCGATCATCCGCTATGAGAGCGAGGTCACCTCGATCGACGTCGCTAGCGGCCGGGTGGCCGGCGTCACCTTGGCCTCGGGCGAGGTGGTTGCGGCCAACGCGGTGATTGTCAACGCCGACAGCCGCGCTCTCGCCATCGGCCTGTTCGGACCGGCGGCGCGGGCAGCGCTGCCGCGCCAATGCGCGCGCGCGCCGGCTTCGCTGTCGGCGATCACCTGGGCGATGCTCGCATCCGCGCGCGGGTTTCCGCTGCTTCGCCACACCGTGTTCTTTGCCCGCGACTACGCCGCCGAATTCGAGGCCATCCTCAGCCGCGGCGAGAGTCCCGCGGAACCAACCGTCTATGTCTGCGCCGAAGATCGCGGCGCGCGCGAGGCGCCGCCCCCGGCGGGGGCGGAACGGTTATTTCTGATCGTCAACGCCCCGGCGGCGCGCGCGGCTCGCCCCCTCACCGATGCGGAGATCGAACGATGCGAAACGCGGGCATTTTCCCTCCTCGAACGGGCGGGGCTAACCCTGGAGCCGCGGCCAGGAGCGATGCGACGCACCACGCCGGCGGAGTTCGCATCCCTTTTCCCAGCGAGCGAGGGAGCGCTTTACGGCCGCGCGCTCCATGGCTGGCGGGCGGCCTTCCGCCGCCCCGCGGCGCCGACCCGTCTGCCGGGGCTCTATCTCGCCGGGGGGAGCGTGCATCCCGGGCCGGGAGTGCCGATGGCGGCGCTTTCGGGACAGCTCGCGGCGGCGCGGGTGCTCGCGGACCTGGCTTCGACGTCGCGATCCCGCCAGGTGGCTATGCCTGGTGGTATCTCGATGCGCTGAGCGCCGATGGCGAGCACGGCATCACCGTGATCGCCTTCATTGGCAGCGTCTTCTCCCCGTATTACGCGGCCGCGCGCCGCTGGGGCGCCGCTGATCCGCTCGCCCATTGCGCCCTCAACGTCGCGCTCTATGGGGGCGCTCGCAAGCGCTGGGCGATGACCGAGCGTGGCCGGCACCGGCTGTCGCGCAGCGCCGACGCGCTCGCTATCGGGTCGAGCACGCTGAGCTGGGACGAGACGGGTCTCACGGTGCGGATCAACGAGGTGACGGCGCCGTGGCCATCGCGCATCCAGGGTGTCGTTCGCCTGCACTGCCCGCGGATCGCCGAGGAAAGCATCGCCCTCGACGCCGCCGGCCAACATCGGTGGCGGCCGATCGCGCCGGTCGCGGACGCCGAGATCGCCCTGACCCGCCCGGCTCTCTGCTGGTCGGGGCCGGCCTATCTCGACAGCAATTTCGGCGCGGTGCCGCTGGAGAGCGATTTCAGCGGCTGGAGCTGGAGCCGCACCACGCTCCGCGGCGGCACCGTTGTGCTCTATGACGTCATCCCCCGTATCGGCGCGCGTGCCCCGCTCGCGCGGTATTATGCGCGGAGCGGCGATGTCATCACTTTGGTGCCGCCGCCGCCGGTCACGCTGACGCCGACACGCTGGCGGCTATCACGCGCGACCCGCGCCGAAGCCGGCGCGAAAATTCAGGCAACGCTCGAAGATACGCCGTTTTACGCCCGCTCTCTGGTGGCGACGCGGCTTCTCGGCCAAGCGGCGACGGCGATGCACGAAACCCTCGCTCTCGATCGCTTCCGCGCGGCCTGGGTGCAGGCGATGCTGCCGTTCCGCATGCCGCGCTGGTCGGGCGCGGGCGGCAGGCCGTGGTTGCACGCCTCCTGATCATGCGCTGAGCGGCAGGCTATTCGTCGGCCACGGGCGTCACTGGGTCCTTTGCCTTAGCCGCGCGCAGCCGCCGCAGCGCGCGGCGGGTGCGCACCAGCTCGATGATCGCGAGCGCCAACACGATCCCTTCGATCAAAAGCCATTCCCAGCGAAACATCGCCTCTCCTCCCGCGTCTCGGCGAACGCCGCCGGGCCGCTCACGCCGTCTGGCGGCTCGGCCCGAGGCCTGCGCGCTCGCAGCCGGCCCGTTCGAGCCGAACAGAGCCTCGCCCTTCGCGCGCGAGACGATCGCGTTCGGCCAGACGCGCGAAAAGATCGAGCAGCCACGCGACCCGCGCCGAAACGCGCTGGCCAACGCCGGTGACGGGGAGAAAACTCCCGGCCAGCAGCCAAAGCTTCCGCCTCAGCGTTACCACCGCGCGGCCGGCGATAGGATTGCCGCCGTTGCGCGCCAAGGCGTGGCCGATCTCGGCGTAAAGCGCCTTGGCGGCGCGAATGCCGGGCCGGCACGCGAAGGGGAGTTCAGCGATCCCGGGCTCTGCGCGTGCGT
Source organism: Acidibrevibacterium sp. (assembly GCF_049965395.1). NCBI lineage: Bacteria > Pseudomonadati > Pseudomonadota > Alphaproteobacteria > Acetobacterales > Acetobacteraceae > Acidibrevibacterium > Acidibrevibacterium sp. Next base: position 1,664 of record NZ_JBMFWJ010000074.1, on the reverse strand, counting down.
AAAACCCGTCCGCCGCCGCCAGCAGCCGCGCGATTACCGCCCCGAGCGCCGGCGTGAAGGCCGGCTGCGCGAGCCACGCCTCAGGGTCGATACCCTGTTCGCGCAGCCACTGTCGCGGCAAATAGAGCCGGCCGGCGCGCGCGTCCTCGCCGACATCGCGGGCGATGTTGGAAAGTTGCATGGCGATGCCGAGATCGATCGCCCTCGCGATCGCCGCCGCCGTCCCGACTCCCATAATGAGCGCGAGCATAACACCGACCGCGCCGGCGACGCGTGCCGCATAGCTCACCAGATCCGCCAAGGTCTCATAATGGCGGGCCTCGGCGTCCCAGGCGAACCCTTCGAGCAGCGCTTCGGGCAAGGCGCGCGGCAGTGCGAAGCGCGAAACCACGTCGGCGAACGCGCGATCGACGGCGAAGGGCTGCGGCTGGCCGGCATAGATCGCAGCAAGCCGCTCGCGCAGGTGAGCGAGGGCGGCAAGGGTGCCGGTCGCGCCCCGATCGCTGCCGAGATCGATGGCATCATCGGCGACACGACAAAACGCATAAAGCGCGATCGCCGGCGCGCGCACCCGCCTTGGCAGCAGGAAGGCCGCGGCATGGAACGATTTCGACCCCCCCCGCAGCAACCGGCGGCACGCGGCAAGATCGGCGCGGGTCGCAAGGTCAGGCAACGGGCGCCCCGGCCGGCACGATTTTATCGAGCACCCGCGCCGAGGAGAGCACGCCCGGAACCCCAGCACCGGGATGGGTGCTGGCGCCGACCAGGAAGAGATGTTTGATGTCCTCGCTCTGATTATGCGGGCGAAACCACGCGCTCTGCGTCAAGATCGGGGCGAGACCGAAACCAGCCCCGTGAAACGAAAGCAGCCGGGTGGCGAAATCCGTCGGCGTCATCACCCGCGAGGTGACAATGTCCGCCTCAAACCCCGGAAGAATCGTCGCATCGAGGTGCCGCGCGATGGCGGCGCGAAAGGGCTCGGCGGCGCGCGCCCAGTCGATGCCGCTCGCGAGATGTGGGACCGGGGCGAGAACATAGAACGCATCACAGCCGGGCGGCGCGAGTGTCGTATCGCTGGCGGTGGGCCGGTGCAGATAGAGGCTGACATCGGTCGCGAGGCGCTGGCGATCGAAAATATCGACGAGCAGATCGCGATAACGCGGCCCAAGCAGGATCGTGTGGTGCGCGACCGCGGGAAAGCGCCGCCGGGTGCCAAAATACCAGACGAAGAGACTCATCGAATAGCGGGCGCGCTCGATCCGGCGGTCGGTCCAGCGTCGCCGCGCCGATGCCGGCACGAGATGGCGATAGGTCCACGCCGCGCAGGCATTGGAGACCACGATCGCCGCCGGAATCTCCTCGCCGCCGGCCAGCGCGACACCAACCGCCGCGCCGTCGCGCACCAGGATGCGTCGCACCTCGGCGCCATACCGCATCCGCCCCCCCAAGCGCGCGATGAGCTTGACCAGTCCGGCAACCAACCGCCCGGTGCCGCCAACCGCGTAATGGACACCAAAGCGCCGCTCGAGATGAGCGATGAGACAATAAATGCTGCTCACCGCAAACGGGTTGCCGCCGATCAGCAACGGATGAAAGCTCAGCGCAACGCGCAGCCGCGGATCGCGCACATGCGCCGCGACCACGGCATGGACGCTTCGCCAAGC